>NZ_DBGB01000008.1:0-6785 GCF_002295765.1 Sphingobacterium sp. UBA865
TCTTTGGCGGTCGCTCTACCAGTTATGAGAAGAAGATGCATGAGATGTACAAGCGTGTTACTGAAACGCTCAGGTAACGTGCACAGGCAATTCGTGCTGATGTTACTATAGGGCTTAAGGTTGATTTCGACGAAATCTCAGGTAAGGGGAACCTGCAATTTATCTAACGGTTATGAAGTATAAAATTTAGAGCCAACAATCATTACAAATACAACCAAGATATGAATACGCAATTGACAATGACTGTCCTCATGACAATATTAACTCTGACCAGCCTCGGACAAAATAATGATCATAAATCTGTACATAGTTCTGCAGATAAGGTTTTTATAAAATCATTGGAAGAAAGGCAAATAGGAAAAGTAAGTATTATATTTCTTTACCCACATTTTACGCTTTAGATGAAACCAATGGAGAAGATTTTTCCATTTATCATTTTCATCCTGTCGACACTACAAATCACACTGGTTTTTCGGGCGGTTTTTATTTTGGTAATCATCCTCGTCAATTTCCAGCTAAAAATGAAAGTTGCAGAACAGAGACGCGGAAAAGTGAAATGTTTGATCAAAATGTTAACTGGACGATTTATAATTGTAATGGAGACTATTCAGTTCAAAGCATAATGGATAGTAAAAGTGGCGAGGGGCGGAATGAATTGCTTCACATTTTTGGCCATGCAAAATCGAATAAAAATCTCGACAATTTACTGTTTATTGTTACTACAATGAAAAAAAAGGATTAATATCAGCAGATACTAAAATTTGTCGTGGGCCGATTGAATTTTTGATGATAACAAATGGACGAATGACTTGAGTACCATGGATAGATTNNGATAAAAGAATATTTGGTCTTAGTCAGGCATATCAGTATCAGATACAGCCTTATTCAACTTCATACGGTATTTTGGGCTTTAATTCAATCATGATGTATCCTGCTTCGAATGTCATGACTAAAGTCGGCGGTGGTACCTGGACAGCTCAGCGAGATGATTTAAGTGAGGGTGATATCGAAGGGTTAAATCAATTCTATGGATTTAAAATTAATGGACCGTCTAGCATTTGTTCTGATGGTATATATACGATAGTAAATCCGGGAACAGTAACCTTGGAAAACGCTGATGGAATAGCAACTTTAACTTCATTAGGTAATAATCAGTGGAAAGTTACAAGAACTGGTAATTATGCCGGTTTTGTAAAACTGAAGACCAAAAATGTGAAAGGTTATTCAGTTGAAAAAGTTATAGATGTAGGTGCAGGCTTTAACATTTCTGGGAGACCTATTGTTAATCCGGGCCAGATTTATACCTATACAGTCGATGCTTCATTGGGGAATGTCAGTTTCTTTGTCGGTGGGGGAACAATATTATCAACGACAGCAAATACTGTGAGAGTCAAAGTACTTAACACGCAAAATGGGGCTTTACCGTATTTTTATATTTCAGCCACTGCTCAAACTGCATGTGGATTATCTACAGTTATTGAGTACCCTACAGTTCAAGAATAGAAATGAATTGTATTTCGTATTATATCAAAGCCTTGAGCGCTCGCTTAAGGCTTTTCTGTACAATCCCTTTGCACACCTTACCTTACATCTAATATATATATAGAATTTTTGGATTGGTGGATAAATTTAACTCAAACCATCTAAGAGCTCAAAAGTAATCTCTCCAGTATGATGCTCCCTTAATTGGTCGATTAACGGAATACATGACGCATCATAAGCAATATGTGTTAGGTTTTTAAAAGTTAATATTTCAATTAAAAGATTGGGAATATCAATAATATGAGCATTTTTAAGAACCAGTGTTTTTAGGTTTTGTATTCTGAGGTTAGTCAAACCGATTAAATCAAAATGATCCAAATATAAAAAACTCAAATTTTCAAGGTCATTTATCCATAACGGGATCTCATAGGGACTATTTTCTTTTACCCTTCTACTACTGTAATCGCCTGTTAAAAATAGTTTTTCAAGTTGATAAAGGCTTTTTACATGTTCATTTGGCAAGGTATTTCTGTCAAACATCGTTGTCGTATATAAGGCAAAGGGGACATTGCTAATTCCTAATAAGACCGTATCTCCTTGAAAAAATAGTACTGATCCATTTTTTTCATCACCCCAATTAATATGAAGCATACCGCTTCCCTTAATAATGCTTTTTCCTTCATTGTTATCTTTTTTCATAATGACTAAATATGAGATCTTACAACCGCCAGGTAACAGTTTAATTTCTACTGCAATGCAACTATAAATTCAGGTTTCAATTCAGGCCCGTTCCAAAACGTAAATCCAAGGTTGCCGAGTATGCAATCCGATAATTCAGCTTTGACGATATCTTTCGAAACTAACCACTTTAAAATATCATTTACAACAACTTCATCAAAAACATACCTGGACACTTTAGGCACAAGCGAAATAGTATAGTCATTCATAGACTAAAAATAAAGAATAATTCGAACAATGTTCTAACGGTTTCATACAAATTTTTCTCTAAACACCTGAATAAGTTACTTATGGTTTCCCGTAACCAGTCCTACTTTCAAACCCATGCCTTAGCCTAACAATCTTTAATAATCTTGAAAGTTAATATNNATAAATAATGTATATTAGGCTTAAGTATCAACCTTGCCCGATTGAAAGGTTGCATGCCATGATAGTAACCATGACCAATTCCAACCTTCCAATAGCGGCCAATGTTGTCATCGGTACCACTGTCTTTAGCGATATAGGAAAGAGCTATGTAGAGTTCTTTGGCGGTCGCCTATTCGTGTAATTTACTATAAGTCGATAATTTCTTAAGTGTGTTATGTGATAGATATGTAAATAATAGTAGTTATGGGGGATTTTAATTAATTCAGACAATTTTTTGTTTACTACACATTTGTGTAAATTTCAAAAAACCATATTATAGATGTGATTTTTATAAATATATTCGATATTATATTAAATATAAATTATGAAAAAAAGTATTTTAAAGATGATGCTACTAGGTGGTGTTATCTTTGGAGCGAGCCAAGTTCAAGCATCAACCATTGCTGAAGAAGTTCCGGTTGCACAAATGGAAGCGATGGTTGAACAGGACAGTCCTGTCCCATGTCTTTTAGGCGTCGTAATTCGCGGCGAACAGATGCAAGGACATTACCCAGATGATGTTCTTGACCGTATCTTAGAAATTGAAATGCAAAAATGTTTTGAAGGTACTCACTCTACACAACAATAAAATTCATAGTCTAAGAACTATGTTGGTTATTTAAATAATAAATATGGTTGGGTATTTGCTCAACCATATTCAAAATTTAAAAAATGAAACTAAAACACATCTTTCTTCTTTTTATATTGATCTTCATTATGAAGGTCAAGTCCAACGCACAGGAAGTTGCCGGCCATGCTCATTATGCTGTATTAAGGAGTACTGATAGTATTAATAATGGCCCTGAAGGTCTATGGGTGCTGAACGCATATCCCTTTGTTCCAAAGATGGCTGCAATGATGCGTTTTAAGCTGGAATTTACAACCACAAAATCTATGTTTAACCGGGTAAAGACCATTGAACTTGAAAAAGTTTCGAATGAAGATATTAAAATAACCGAAGGGTTAGTCGGTTATAAAGATACGAGCTGGCATGATGCTTCGTATTTTTACAGTTTTGATAGGGATATTAGAAAAGGTATGGACAAAAAAGGACTTATATTGAAGACCCATAACAATTTTGACTGGAAAATCAGTGAGGAAACGAAAAAAATAGGTGAGTTTACGTGCTATAAAGCAAAAGGAGATAAAGTAATAAGCTATAGGGAGGGCGGCGAATACAAAATTAGAAAAACACCTGTTATTGCCTGGTTCTGTCCCGAAATTCCTATACCCTTTGGCCCTGTCTTCGCACGTGACCTACCAGGTTTGATATTTGAGTTTCAATATGACGGTATTGTCTACGGACTAACTGACATTAACTTAACAGGAAAGGCTGACATTGCTCCATTGCCAGATAAAGAAATCCTGACAAAAGAACAATGGCGGGAAAGGTTATATAAACTAGCCAAAGAATTAAATGTTCCTTATCAATAGCTTGTGACGTTAAGATTTATACTATTATTTATTCTCTTATTTGTTCTTCCCCCTAGTTTACCGGCGCAACAAAGCTTGCTAATTAAAGGTCTTGTTGTTGACGAGAGTGACAAACCGTTGGAGAACGCAAGTATCGTGATCAAGCGTATTCCTTCTTCCGGAAGTGCTCCCTTATTTCAGAAAAGTGATCAGCAGGGCCATTTTCAGTTTGAATTTCCGAACGTAGGAAAAATTGAGCTCACAATCTCCAGATTAGGCTATCAAAAAGTTGTTGATACCTTAGATAATCAGTCAGCAGAACGGAAAATCAAATACAAATTATTAAAATCTGTCCAGAAACTTGATGAAGTAAAGATTGACTACCGATACCGCGCGGTGGAAATTGCCAAAGATACCATCCGTTTTTCTGCCGATTACTTCAGGGACAGTACCGACCGAAAATTACAGGATCTTATTGAAAAGATGCCTGGCTTTTCCATCGAAGATGGAAAAGTGCGTTTTCAGGGAAAGCAGGTCAATGTAACCTTAGTGGAAAATGAACGCTTTTTTGGTGGCGGCAGTAAGCTCGCTATCGAGAATATTCCCGCTAATGCAGTAGACAAGGTTGAGATGATCAGTAGATTTTCCCAAAACGACCTGCTGAGAAACGTCCAGGTAAATGATCAGCTCGCCATGAACGTCAAACTGAAAGAGAATAAGAAGAATTTCATCTTTGGAGATCTTGAATCTTCATTGGGAAGCGAAAAATCTTACAAGGAACACGCCGCCCTATTTTATTACTCACCGGCAAAAACCATGTCTTTTATTGGGGATATCAACAATATCGGTACTTCACCGGTCTCCAAAGAAGATATTGATCGGGTTCAGGGTGCCGAGCTACAGTACTTTTCTAATTCAATTAATAAGAATACACTGGCTGGATACAATCGTGACAATCGAAATGTGATAAGGAACATCAATAAATTCGCCGCATTCAACGGCTTTCAAAAGGTCCTAAAGAAGAGATTGAGCGTAAATCTCTATGGTGTGTATGCCGAGAACAGGTTGGGTACCATGTTAGATGGCACTAATCATTATTCTTTTCCTGATCTTCGATATACAGAACAAACCAGTATGCGTTCTTCGCAGGTAAATAGACAGGCCTCTTTAAATATTTCGAGCAGCTTTAAGCCCAGTCCATATTTTAGCTTGGATTATAACCTGGGTACATTCTGGACAATGCCCAAGCAGCAGGTGCATACTAACAATGTCATTGACAGATTTGGAGTAGACAACAATAGTATACAAATCCAGGATGGACATTCTGTTGTTTTAAAGCAATACCTGGAAGGTAGCTGGAAGCATTCTTTGCGAAGTTACAGCTCATTTGCTTTCCAGCATCAGTACACTTCTGAGAACGATAATTTTTCCCTTTCCTCGGACAGCCTTTTCCTTCGCGGCTTTATACGTTTTGATTCTATGGCGAACTATAGTATAAGGAGACCTTTGGAGCGCAAGGTGAATCTTTTAAATGGATCTTATAAATACTATTGGGTAATCAATCAAAACCAGCAGCTTCATCTGGAAGTGAACTCGCAAAATGAATTATTACGGCAGAATGGGCAGTCAGCGGGACCACAGGATACAACCGGTACGCATTTGTTTGACCACGAGCAATATTATCGAAACAGCAGCAATTATTTGGGCGGGAGCTACCGGCTGGACTTCGATAAGTTAAAAATACTATTTTCCTTAAAGCAGTACTACTTATACTTAATCAACCAGACTCCAGCAAACGATGATCGTCATGGGCAATGGTTTCTACAGCCGGAGGTGGATTTAAAATATGGAAAAAGTGCATTGGATGGATTTCGTCTTAACTACAGAAGGGGTTATACTTTTGCGGCAGCAATGGACCTCAATCCGTCTTATTGGATCACAGGTTACAATAGTTTGTCCCGGGGAAATATCCTGCTGGAGGGACAGACATTCCATAAACTTGCTTTTACCTATAACAATTTTAGACTTACAGACTTTCGGGTAATCCATTTTAACAGTGCATTGACTTTGAAAGATAAGATCAAAGGGAACAGCCTTTTGACTTCTTCCTACGAGCAGTTGAAGACAGTGCAGCTGTTTGATCGACCTGATTTCAATTTCACCAATATCGGGGGGTATAGCATAAGATACGGCAGGTTTGAACCGGGTGTATATCTGTCCTATATCCATATGAGGTTAGCACAAGGTATCGATAACAACGAGATTTATCTACGGCAGAATACGGTTTCGACAGACCTTTCCTTAAGATGGTTCATACCAAAGCTGGCAGATGTGAAAGTAGCCTGGACAAGAACAGATAGCTGGCAGAAGAGTTTGGGGGATAGTCAAAAGGTCGCGCTCAATAAATGGAGCATTACCGGGAAATATCAGCTGAAGAATCTTGTATTTAAAACAGACTGGAGTCTCTTGAAAACAGGGCTGGGTGATAGCAGTGCTGATCCAACTACTATAAATGGAAATTTTGAATTGCGTTACCAGAAAGTAAAATCTCCATTCAGTTTTTATATTCAAGGGCTAAATGTGTTAAAAAACGCAAGCTACCGCACTGCGGTACTGACAGAGTATATCAGTTCCGAAAAAATTATCTATACGATGCCCCGTATTTTTTTATTGGGTTTATCATATAGCCTATAATATCTTACGATTTCCTGCAACCAATCCTACTTTCAAACCAATATCTTAGC
>NZ_DBGB01000014.1:0-4699 GCF_002295765.1 Sphingobacterium sp. UBA865
TATGTAATATGATTCTCCTAATATTTGTTGGGAGGGATAGTAATTGGACTTTTTTACTACTTTTGCAATTGCTGCGATTGCCGGCACATTTTCGATGACGATAGTGTATTTATATCTTTATATGATATATCGGGATCGGTTTATGAGTGTTTGGACAATTAGTTGGTTCATTCTTTTAATTAGGCTTGTTATTTTTGATTCAGGAATTATTAATTGGATGCAATCTGCCTGGGGATTTATCTTTTTTACTATTCTTTTGTTGGCAAGTGCATCGTTATTTATTTGGGCTGCACACCTTTTCATTAATAAACCGCTAAATAAAATGTGGATTGTTAGTGGTGTAGGGGTTTTTATAATAAGTGTTGTTTCCGTAATTGCAGATTTCCCCTTTTTCTATAAACTTCTTCCTGTTGCTTGGTACTGCGGTCTGGTTTGTATTTGGGCAGGCATCGCTTTTATGAGCTATTTAAATGCAGAGACCATTAGTAAGAGGATATTAGGATATTCCTATATTGCTTGGGGTATTCATACTTTGGATATGCCCTTTTTAATTGATGTCGCTTGGTTTGCCCCATATGGATACATCATTGAAGGGCTCTTGAGGCTTTGTGTGGCTATAGCTAGCCTGTTATTATATTTAGAGAAAGCCAGGTTAAATCTTGCTCAAAAAGAATCTCAATATCGATTACTAGCAGAAAATGCAGTTGATATAATATACTTATACAAAGTTGAACCGAAAGCTAAAGTTGAATATATAAGTCCAGCTGTTGCTGTTGTTACGGGATATGTTCCAGAAGATTACTATAAAGACGCCAATCTCTTAACCGATTTGATTCATCCTGAAGATAAGCTGCTATTTGATAATTTTATTGAAAATCTTCCTGAATTGGGTACTTTACCGCTTACGTTACGCATTATTCGTAAAGATCAAACGATAAGTTGGATAGAACAAAACATTGTGCCTGTCTATGATCAAGCTGGTAAGCTTGTATCATTGGAAGGAATTATTCGGGATGTCACAGCCCGGAAAAATCTAGAGCAGAGTATGTCTCGTTTAGATCGTATGAATATGATAGGTGAAATGGCAGCAAATGTTGCACATGAAATTCGTAATCCGTTGACAACTGTGCGTGGCTATTTGCAAATCATGGGAAATAAACAAGAGTTTTTAGGTTATAAGGATCGTTTTGAGCTAATGATTGGCGAACTTGACAGAACGAATGCCATCATTCGTGAATATCTTTCTTTAGCTAAAAATAAAATGTTAGAATTGAAGCATCATGATTTAAACAACAGTATCACATCCTTATTGCCTTTATTGGAAGCGGATGCAATTGCAACAAAGGCGAGTGTAACACTATCGCTTGCTAACATTCCTCAAATATTTTTAGATGAAAATGAAATTCGCCAATTATTATTAAATCTTGTTCGTAATGGTTTGGAAGCAATGCCGTCAGGCGGCAATCTTCATATTAGTACCTATGTAGATAACGAACAGGTAGTTTTATCAGTGGCGGATCAGGGAAGTGGAATACCTCTTCATATATTAGAGAATTTAGGAACCCCATTTTTGACGACTAAAGAAACTGGAACAGGTTTAGGATTACCTGTATGTTATCGCATTGCCGCAAGGCACAGTGCTATAATTGAGGTTGAAACAACAGAAACGGGAACTACATTTTTTGTTCGCTTTAATATTTCAAAGCTTCGTATAGCTTAGAAGAAGCTGCTTTAAAAGCTCTCATTCCTTAAAGGATAAGGAATGAGAGCTTTTTATTTTTCGATTAATAAAGTTAGTCGAAAGAGGTACAAATATCTTTTTCTTTTATCTGTCACATTGATACATTTTTCTACAAAAAGGTGTAGGATTTGAGCAAAATTTCCCGTATCCATTCTAATAGAGGGGAGGGAGTTATTATGAACATAATATAATTTTTTTTTAGACTGTTTTTTATTAAATTTTTAAAGGAGAGGTATTGTATGATAACAAATTTACCCGAAAAGATAATAGGTTTATCGTCCGATCAAGAATCCAGCATACAAATTGGAATTGCTGCAACTGATGCTGAGAAAGAAAAAATTTTTCGCCTGCGATACGAGATATATGTTGAGGAAATGAAGCGGCAACCCAATTTAGCAGATCATCGCAGTAAACAGCTAGTAGATGAAATTGATAAGTGGGCGATTCTCCTTTATGCAAAAGTTGGACCCGAATATATCGGAACGATGAGAGTAAATATTGGATCAATTGATGAATTTCCTTCGGATTTGGCTAATGTCCTTCTAATGAATAGATTCCGGCAATTTTGTAATACGAGTGGTAATCCACTAGTGGCCTTCAGTTCAAAGTTAATGGTTTCTAAACAGTATCGAAATTCAGCGGCGTTACATTTACTCTCCGCGAAAGGGTATGAGCTTTATTGCAATCACCATGTACGTTTTAATTTTGGTGGTTGCAATTTTTATTTGCTGCGTCTTTACGAGCAAATCGGCTGCCGACGGTTTGGAAGGAGCTTTGAAGATCCCGGTTATGGTTTGCTTCACCCCTTTATTCTACTGGTAGATGATATTAGCCACTTAAAAGCGGTGCGATCTCCCTTTTTTAGAAAAGCTCGTAAACGTGAAGGTTTAAACAGCGCTGCAACTGATTGGTTTTTTAATGAGTTTCCCGAAGCAGCAAGTATGATAAACAGCCAACTAGTAACAGAAGGAGAGCTTTGGGACATTGTAACTAATTACTTTCGTGCCAGCGGTTCGCCGGAAAGCGTTATTCCAGTGCTGCGGGGGTTATCCGAAACTGAAGCAAGTATATTTTTGTTTCGTTGTGGAGTTATTGTTCAATGCCACGATAAAGACCGGATCATTACTCGAGGCTTAATTAGTGAAGAACTAAACATTTTACTGTCTGGTAGGATAGTGGCCTCCAAACATCTGCTTCAGGATAAAATTTTGATTTTGCCTGGACAGAGCTTTGGAGCTATTGGGTTATCAGGCCCAGCTATTCAGCAGATGGATTTCGAAGCGGCTACACCAGCTGAAATAATGGTAATATCACGGCAATATTTCCGGAAATTCAGCGTGGCTTATCCGGATATTGCTAACACAATACTGCAGAATTTGAAAATGTAGAAAAAGAAAATGCTATTAGGAGGAGATTTTACATGAAGAAAACCGAGTTATTACTTGTGAATAGCTATGCCCCGCGTCAGAGAATTGCTTCAGATGCTGCATTGGAGAATGGCCTAGCAGTTCTCAGAACTTATTTAGCGGATAGAGGTCATACGGTTGAGGTAGTTGACGATCAACGTGTTACTGCTATGACGAAAGGAGTACCACAGTGGTGCTTGAAATTACTGCAGTTTATGGTTGGTTTGCAAATGAAAATCTACAATAAGAAGATAAAATCTTTATGGGTAATGGTTATGCTGCTTACATGGCCATTACAGTCGCTATCACTCTACTACCGCCGGGAATTTATGAACAAACGAATTAATGATATTATCCAGGAGATCAAAAAGAGTAAGGCTAATTTTCTAGGAATCAAGGTATGGTATGGTGATGCATTTGTATGGAGTAAACTGCTAGCCACCAAGGTCAAAGAAGCGTGCCCCGATACAATTATTATCGCTGGTGGCCCGCAGGTGAAAGTTTATGGAGAACATATTTTATTGGATGAGTTCTTTGATATTGCAATCATGGGCCCAGGAGAAGAAGCATTGGAAAAAATGTTGATGCTGCGTCAAAAAAGTAAGGATAAAGGTGAATTTTTAAAAGCTTTTCACACAGAAATTAGTGTATCTAAGTTAATAAAAACGGGGACCTATAGCACAGTGTGTTGCCTAACTAAGAATGTATTTGCGACCCCCAAATACCGAAACGAAGATTTGCAGGGTAAAATCTTTTTCCATACACTAGTTGACGGCTTTGGCTGCTCTTGGAACAAATGCAACTTTTGCTCTCATACCAGACAAAATAGTACGTATCAATCGCGCCCTATCGAAGAAATTGTCGACGAAATTGAAGAAATGGCCCGGCAAGGTATTTCCTTCTTTCGTTTTAGCAGCTCCGAAACTCCCGTTGAACATGGTAAAAAAATTGCTGAGGAAATACTGAAACGAAACTTGAATATTAATTTTTCTATGTTTTCCAGAGCTGCAAAAGTGACACCCGCATTATACGACGCATATTACATAATGATTAAAGCAGGGTTGAGAGCGGTATTTATGGGGGGAGAAACAGGGCATGACCTTATTAACGAAAAGGTGATGAATAAGGGCGTCCGGAGTAAGGATATTGTGGATACCATTAATTGCATTAAGCTGGCATCCTCTGCGGCTAAGAATAACTGCCGTGTAGGCTTATCTTTGATTTATCCCTGCCCGGTGGTAGAAGGGGTTACACTGGAAGAAGTATTCCGGGAAGATATGCGCATTATTCAAGAATCTAATCCTGATACGGTCATTGTTAACCCTCCCGGTATGTTTCCTGAGACCGAGTGGATGGAAAACGCAGCTAAGTATGGATTTAAGGCTGAAGAAAACTTTGTTGTTAATTTTATGAAATATGAGTACTCAATCTATAAGCCTGTCGAACTATGGGAGGAGTTAGGTTACTCTTTGCAAGAAATGAGTGGGGCTGAGCTTTTAAAAGAAACAGGTCGGTTAAAACAAGAAATTGTGAAGCTCGGTATTCCTACCGA
>NZ_DBGB01000002.1:0-106095 GCF_002295765.1 Sphingobacterium sp. UBA865
GTAGTATGGTGCGGAATATGCAAAGACAATACGCCAACTCATTATTGCTTCTTTAAGCTGGTTTCTGAAAAAGATTTTAATAGTCCTTATAAAACTCCTGAAGAAAACCAAGAGGACTATAGATATGCGAAAATAAAGCAAGAACTTAAAATAGAAGATTTGATTAGATATGGGATACATGCCATAATGATAAAAGAGTATTCAGATATTACTCAAATTCTTAAAGATTTAGAAAAAAAGATAAGGAGAAAAAACGTTTTTATCTCTGGAGCAGCTCATGATTATTCGCCTTATACCGAATCGCAAGCCAAGGACCTTATTCACTCCTTGAGCTATGCATATTCCGGTGATGTTGACCCCTTTCCGGCGATACTGACCCCTCTGTATCCGCTTTGTGCTGTATAATGGGATAGGCTTTTTTGTTAACGGTGGTAAACTGCTTATATGCCAGTTTTTTCAAAGCCTCATTTTCCATTACCATTACCAAATCACGGGTTTTCATTTTCATCAGGCTGTGCTGCGGAAAATCCGCATCAAATACGGCTACGTTGTATTTATTTTGAGCCATTTCCGGAAGGGAGTGGCTTTTCATTTTAATGATAGAGTAGTTGTAAAAAAAACTCCCCATTCATCAAGTGATGCGAGAGGAGTACCTTTTATAAACTAAATATATTATGAAAAAAATCTGTTTTTATGTAGATGGGGTTGACTCTTTTAGTAGTAAAGCGCCCTAATAAATAAGGCGCTTCGCTAGATGTTGGTATATTTCAACCGGCTGATCTAATATAGAAATAATTTTTTGGAATTGGAAAAATAAAAATATTTTTTTATGTCTGCTTCTCCATTTTTTGAGCTGGCTTAGCTTAACCCAATTATTGGTCGCTCGCCATCGCGATAGAAGTAGTCGAAGAGTTGACTTGGTTTACACGCTAGAGCTTTAGAAAGGCCATATATTTCATCCGCATATAGTTCATTAAGTTCTCCTGAGAAAAGTCTATTAAATCTCTTCGCAATAATTTTAGAGCTATCACTAATTTGATTCTGGCTATTTATATAAGGATTGATCAAATCGTGAAATAAGTTTTCATTCTTTTTTAGACTCGCTAAAATATGGCCCTCATGTTTTCTAAAATAATTATTACAGAAAGTATCAATATCTTCTCCTAAAAAAATCAAGGTCTTATGAAAGATTCTGCCGTCTAGTTTGGGAGAGCTCTCACTAAGAAGATTTGATATTTCTTTAGATTTATTTTTTAATTCAGATTTATTTTTAATCTTTTTCTTAAGTATGGATAAAATATATTTGGAGAATTCTTCGAGTTTATTTGATTGATATTCAGTCATTTTTATTTGTTTTTTAAAATAAAAAGTCTCAAATGGGACTAATATTGATTTTTATATTTATATTTGTCTTATAATCAGTTGATCTGATTTAGTCTCGAATACGAAAACGACGAAATTTCAATGACGCGAGACGTAGGGTTTGCGAACCCCCTGTGCTTTTTGTATTTTCGCAAAAGGAAGGGGCAAGCTCCCCTATTGGAAACTGTGTCATGGGTATTCGTCGTACCTCGTATTTAGTGGAAGATAGTGGGGCTTGCCTCTTTTATATTTATAGATGCTTGCGTCTTACTTCCCCTTTGAGACTCTTATTGATAATCCAACTAGTAAATTATGAGACAAAAAGAGTCATTAACCACAACAGAATGGCGGCAGATTAAGAATCAGCTTCGTCAGCTTGCAGTATCACTGCTCATCAAGAACAAATACTGCCCACCAGAATAGCTCCTTAAAAGCTTAAAATTAACAATGGCCGATAGCCCCTGGGTATCGAATGGATATAAAAGCCGTAATGGGCTTATTATAGCATACCAATTGTTGATTTTGCCGGCCTATTTTTTTAGATCCACGCTCTAAAATTGAACAGCCCTCATCTCTTTTATCTTCGCACTTTAAAAGTAAGGGTTTCCGATTTCAAAAGCAAAGATTTGAGAAAAATACTGTTATAGAAATTCTATAAAAAAGGTCGGTTTTTTATTTTACCAACGGACGCGGTATCGTCTCTATCAAATTAGGTGTAACTGTCCTGCACCGCGCCCGATAACCTATTTCTTATTTTTTAACCGCTGTGACCTGAACCCATTCAGGTTCCCACAAAAAAGCTGATTTCGGTCGGATAGGGAATGCTATGTGCTATGGTCACAGCTAAAAACTAAACACATGAAAGCCATTTATGAAGATCTCCTGCATCTCGACAGGCCATTCTATGAGATCCATGAAGACAGTTACGATCCATTGAAATGTATCGAAAACCTTTGGGATCATTATTCGCTAGTCACGATACGCGAAAACCTCTATGCATTGGATCTCAAATGCAAAACCCTCGGCGAAGCTACCGAAAGCAAATTAGAAGCTCTACAGCAAACGTTGTTTTTGTCGGATATTTTGCGCGCGCTAATAGCCTATTTCCTGACGCATAGCCGCCATTTAGATACGGGCCAAATTAGACTGTCAGCTCTGGAAGCGAATCTGGAGGAAATCAGACTGACCAAAAAAATCAACGATTTTTTTCAATCCATTGACCAACCTAAAACCTTAAGATGATGAAAACAATACTATATAATTTATACAAGGCTTTTAAAAGCAAACGAGCACGAGCGATGCTGCTGTGTTTGGTTTCTATGTTTAGTTTATCTGCCCAAACGCCCCGCAAGGACAGCGGGGCCAATGGGCTTAATATTGCCCAGCCTGTCATGCTAGGATTTAGGGTGCCAGAAGAGTTTTGGTCGCACGAGTTCATGATCTTTGAGAACGGAAAATATACCCGTCAAACTCTCGAAAAATATCGTGGCAAACCGCTGATTCTGGACTTTTGGGCAACTTGGTGTACTTCCTGTATGCCCAATTTTTCTAAACTTGACCGTTTTAAAGAGCGCTATGGCGATAAGATAAATTTTTTGCTCGTCAATAGTTATGATAATGATACGGTAAAGGTGGCTGATATCTTTATTGGTGAAAAGTATGCTAAATATCGTACGAAAACGCCCTCAATAGTTTTAGGTAGTTATTTAAAACAGCTGTTTCCTCATCAGGCGGTGCCGATTTTTGTCTGGCTGGATGATTTTGGGCGCCTAGGGGCCACATCAACGTCTGACTTTCTAAACGAAAACCAGCTTGAAGCGCTGATCGCTAGAAGGAAAGGAGCGAAGAAATGAAATCGTTACTTATCGTGTTAATTGTACTATGTGCGAGTAATTTATACGGCCAAATAACTTTGTCAGGTAAGGTCCGGAATGAAGCAGGGGACCCCATCCCCCAAGTTATAATACAAAATGGCAAAAACAAATTATTAGCGACCACTGACAATACTGGTTTTTTTTCATGCGCTGTTTTAAAGTTGCCCCTACTGATCAATAGCAATAAGCTGGGGTATAGGCCGGATACCTTGTTGGTGACAAGAGACGAAGCCCTGAATATTGTGCTGAAAAGAAACCTTATACAGTTGGAAGAAGCAGTGGTGTATAGTGACGGTTTTCAAAAACTGCCACGAGAAAGGGCTACCGGCTCTTTCGAACAACTGAATGGTGAATTGCTCAGGAGAAGGGTGTCGACGTCAATACTAGGTCAATTGGATGGAACGGCGACGGGATTACAGTTTGATAATCGAACTAAAAATGCACAACTGAATATTCGTGGTCTAAATTCGTTTTCAGGGGCTAGCATAGCGCCATTGATTGTCGTAGACAATTTTCCATATGAAGGCTCTCTGGATCAGATTAACCCTAATGATGTCGAATCTGTCACCTTGCTCAAAGATGCGGCTGCCACTTCGATCTGGGGAGCTAGAGCCGGCAATGGTGTTATCGTGATCACTACGAAAAAAGCAAGTAATGGGTTTCAGGCCACCTTTTCTTCCAATTGGACTTTTCAGGCCCCTGAAGATCTTTATTATACGCCGGTCGTAAAAGCTACCGACGCCATCGATGTGGAAATGATGCTATTTGATAAGGGGTATTATAATAATCTCTTTACTAATCCGCTTTCACTAAGAAAGATTATTCCATCGCCAGTAGTCAACATGCTGCAAAAAGCCAAGACAGGCGTTATTTCTCATGAGTCAGCAATGCAGTATATCGATGGCCTGAGGGATCAGGATGTGCGTAAAGACAGGGAACGGTTTTTTCGCTGGGGCGGCCTACAGCAGCATTACCTGCGTATAAATAGTGGCTCACCACGATCTGACCATAGTCTTTCCGTTGGATGGGATAGATCCCTAGCAAATGAGTTAATGAAAAGTGATGACCGCATAAGCTTGAGACAGAATAATGTTTTTCGGATTGGAAGCCGCCTGCAAATCCAGGCGGATCTTTCTTACGCCACCAAGACTTTGAGGTCTTCACTCGGAATAAGTAATTACGTCACTTATCCATATACAAGACTTTTTGACGATAGTGGCAATGGTATCACACTGCCTTATTTATTAAACCCAGACTACGTAAAGAGCCTGGCTGGAAGTAAACTGATGGACTGGAGACTAAATCCTTATGATGATCTTGCACAGAGTCAATCTCGGGGCAATATTGCTCATATGGCCGCAAATCTAACCACAACATACAAACTGATAGGAGGGTTAAATATGCAGCTAATTTATGGACTTGAATCCCAAAAGTCCAAAGGGCGGGCGCTATACGGGGAAAATAGTTTCTTTGCTCGTGATATCATCAATAAATTTACGCAGGTGGCTCAGGATGGAACGGTAAAGTATATTGTTCCCAAAGGTGCTATTGAGGACCGATCATACAGTGAGATGATCGGGCATCGTGTACGGGCACAGCTAAATTATGATAAAAACTGGAATGATACTCACAAACTAAACTTCCTCATCGGATCTGAATGGAGCGACCGCCAATCGCAGGGCAACTCGTACCGTAATTATGGACTGGATACGGATGTGCTGACCGTGAAGAAAGTGGACTATGTCAATGCTTATCCAACGTATGATAATTTGTATAATAATGCTTATATCCCCTATAGTGGATCGAATAGCTCGGGTGTGCAACGATTTATATCTATATATGGGAATGCGGCGTATGCATATAGAGGGAAATATATCGTAACCGCATCCATGCGTAAGGATGGCAGTAACAAGTTTGGCGTAGTGACCAACGAGCGCTGGAATCCACTGTGGTCAGCGGGAGTAGCCTGGAATTTATCAAAGGAGTCATTCCTGAAAAGCTACACATGGTTGAATAGCCTGCGTATTCGAAGTACTTATGGTACAAGCGGTAATATCAGCGTAGGCGCAACACGTGATCCAATCATGACCTATTCTAGTGCCGCTAATTATACAAATTATCCCTTTGGAATTATCTCCATTCCGCCGAACCCCAACTTAAAGTGGGAAGAGGTGCGGACCTGGAATAATGGAGTAGATTTCACTATTCTTAAGAATAGAATTTCAGGATCATTCGAATGGTACGACAAATGGTCTCTTGATCTGATAGCACCGGATCAGATCGATCCGACGACAGGATTTGCAGAGGTACAACGCAACATCGGTAAAATCAGGGGTAAAGGTTTCGATGCCAAAATCGAAATTTCATCTTTGGGGTCAAGCCGGCTGCAATGGCGTGCGACGGTAGGACTTTCTAAGTCTAGTAGTGTAGTCAAAGATTATAAAGGAGCACTATATTCTTCTTCCGTATATGTAGAAAATAATGGCGGAATAATTAATCCGATTATCGGAAAAGAGATGTATCCTATTTTTGCTTACCGATTTGCGGGGTTAGATCCTGAAAATGGCGACCCGCAGGGTTATCTACATGGTGATCTTTCTAAATCCTATGCCAAAATGATGAACGATTCGCTCCAGTATATGAGGTATTATGGAAATGCACTGCCTAAATGTTATGGCTTTTTTAGAGGTTTGATTGCATGGAAATCATTATCAGTGACTTTCTCGATTAACTACAAATTTGGATATTACTTTAAGAAAAATACAGTGAGCTATGCGGGCACTTCCATCACCATGGGTGGTCATAGCGATTATTACGACCGATGGCAGCAGCCTGGCGACGAACAGTGGACGACTGTACCATCTATGATCTATCCCGGAGATGCGAATCGGGACCGGTTTTACCGGTACTCCGAAGCGAATGTCTTAAAAGGGGATGTAATCAGGCTGCAAGACATCCAACTGAGCTATGGTCTTAGTAAGCTTCCCGTGCGTTTGACGGCATCGGTCAATAATGTGGGGATATTATGGCGGGCCAATAAAAAAGGGTTGGACCCAGATTATTTTGCTACGCCACCCAGTCGTATTTATGCAATAGGTATTAATTTAAACTTACAAAAATGAAAATGATATGTTGTTGGTCAAGAATTGCAAGGGCTATATGCTGTTGTGTGTCAATGCTATTTTTGCTATCCTGTAATAAATTTTTGGATAAAAAGGCGGAAAGCTCATTAGTGATTCCCAATTCGTTGTCCGCTTTACAAGCTTTGCTGGATAACAATAATATAATGAATGTGTATATGGGGTCTGGATTGGCAGAAGTGGGCACAGATGATTTTTATATTTCTGGTGCTTCCTATAATGCGCTCTCCGAGTTAGAAAAGCATGCTTATACTTGGCAGCCCTATGCTTACTTCACAATAGCGGAAAGAAATATGAATTACTCCAATATATACCGCGTAGTTTTTAATGCCAATACGGTATTGGACCAATTAAAGAAAATGGATGACCGCAATAAGGAAACGTATAACTCTATCAAAGGAGCAGCGCTTTTTTTTCGTGCGTATGCTTTTTATCAATTGGCTCAGGTATACTGTCCAGCTTATAAAGGTGGCGATGCCGAACATAATAGGATGAATCTGGGATTGGCATTAAGACTGTCTCCGGACTTTGAAGAAAGATCGTTTAGGTCTACTCTAGAAGAAACCTATGTCCAAATAGAGAAAGATTTGCTGGCGTCTGTCGAACTGTTGCCGGACCGGGCCGAAATTGCGATGCGACCTTCTAAATTGGCTAGCTTGGCGATGCTTGGACGACTTTACTTAACGATGGGGGCTTACGACAAATCGTTTGTTTACTCAGACCGTGCACTCACTTTAAATGCTGCTCTTATGGATTATAAGGATAGAAGTTTTCAAAGTGCGACTCCTTTTGAGATCTTGAACCCGGAGACGATATTTTTAAGTTATAATGCGACGGTCTTTGCAATAGACCCAAGTATTGCGAATGTTGATACGGCATTATATCGCAGCTATTTGGATGACGACCTCCGAAAACTCTTATTTTTTAACCTTAAATCGGACGGAACTGCTGCTTTCAAAGGTAGCTATGTCGGATTTTATAATTCGGTCTTTTTTAATGGTATTGCAACAGATGAGCTTTATCTCATCAAAGCTGAATGTCTGGCCCGACAAGGTCAGCTTGAATTGGCTAAAGCAACATTGAAATTGTTACTGGATAAAAGGTATCGCAATGGTTTTACCTTTCCTGAAACAATACATGGACAGGATGCAATCTTACGCTATATACTCGACGAGCGACGGAAAGAACTTTTATTTAGGGGATTGCGCTGGACCGATATTAGAAGGCTAAATTTTGATCAGCGTTTTAAAAAAGATTTAAAGAGAAATCTTTCTTTTGAAGGGGGGGAGAAGACTTTTCAGTTGCCTGCTAATGACCAGCGATTCACATTTCAGCTCCCAGAGGATGTAGTCCAGCTTTCCGGTATGCAGCAGAATCCACTTTAAAGAATCAGGGCTATCCACGTAATTTGGACAGCCCTGTTTACAAACGTTTCGATCATTTGTTCTCACTAATTGGCACGAAAGGATTCAACGGTCTCATTTGGTGTACTTGATGAAATGGCTGATTGGATACGTTGCTGGACAGTTTGACTTGTTCCTGGTACCATATAATTAAGATCTATAACACCTGAGCTTGGACTTGTCTCGGGAGCATTTAAGTTACAAGCCGTTTGTGCTAGACCCGGGCATGTTGAACTTTTACCTTCTGAATATTGTGTGGCATCGCTAACATCATTGTTCGAAGGGTTGGTCGCCCCATCGAAATGCCATTCTTTAAGTTCAGGTTCGGTTTTCTCTATTTTAAGTTCAGTTTTTTTTGTCAACGCATTTACGCCTAGTACGATTCCAAATGTCATCACACCAATACTCATGGCGCCAATGATTCGTTTTGCAATTTTTTTCATTTTTTTATGTGTTTAAGTTTATCCTTGTCGCTTATCCTTATTATCCTCCTGGATCGGCCGTGGAGGTGTTTCCTATTGACCGGCTGGGCATCTCCCTGTCCTCCGATCTGTTATCTTATACCAAAGTTACTGCAGTGATCAGCTTAAGATGTATGACTTTTGGGGAGCTCGTCGTATGATTTTTTGTGCGATGGCGCCCGGTCTCTTCTTTGAGGTTGTATTTCTATTACTGAATGGTAGCGCTCATTTTTGGGACGAGAGGTCTAATTTCAGGGGCAAATGCCAAATATGGTGGGATGGATAGGAATGTTTGTTTATTTATAAGCGCTCGGGCAGATGCCCGTCTGTTTCCGAAAAAAAACTGAAAAATTCTGCTGGGACCCATAGCCGCAATAGTTTGAAACTTCCTTGACCGAATGCCCTGCAAGAAGTAGATCTTTTGCTTTTTGAATTATAAGCGTGTTCCAGGTCTGTCTGGGAGTCTCACCATAGACGGTTTTGTACAACTTATCCAATTTACTAATGTCAATCTGTAGCTGGTCGGCAATAGCCTGTATCGAACAATTGCTAAATGTCTGCATCACCTGATCCCGGATCATTTGTTCGGCCCTTTCGGCTAGGAATTGATCGGGATCTATCTTTTCATAGTGTTCAAAATTTTTATAAATGGCGATATCAAATAGGTCATAGACAAGTTTTACAGCCATAGCTTCATTGTCTTTATGATAATTGAAAAAATGCTCTTCAATTCTAGAAAGCTGATAGCTTGTCTTTTCTTTGATTGGCCATATTACACTTTGGTAAAGTCGCTTTTTGTCGCGTAGATGTGCTGTACTGAATTTAAAGAGGAAATGGTCTTCTTTAAATATGGCTGATCGTATATACCCTATATCGACCAGAACTCCGTAGATCAAATATTCTCCCTGCATCAGAAGAATTTGCATCTTCCCTTTGGGAATGTAGGCATAAGTATCATATCCAGAAGGCAACTGCACGTGACTATTATTTGCTGAATGTTCTATGTTAATGGTCGAAACGGAATACCTATTATACAGCAGATGATAATCGGATTTATCGGTTTGCAGGGACAATTGAAGCGTTCTTTGCACGTGGGCCTGCACGCGATAAAATATGACGCTATGGTAATCAATATATTCTTCTAGCAATTGGATGCTCGCATCCTCATAGCGCTGTAACTGTGAATCGGGAAGCTTGGGCAAAAATGCTCTTACTTGTCTGGAAAACTGGGGCACCTCGGGCAATATAAAATGAAAAGTTTTGATCATTGGATATACAGTCAATCGGGTTTTATAAAGGGCTCAATCCATGTTTATAAAAGTAAAATCGAGGACTGAGAAATACCTAAAAAAATGATAGATGACCTATTTCTGAGGAAATCATGCACAAAAACAAGGATATCTGACCTCTTTTTCTGTTCCTTCGTCAGTCATTGTCAATATGCCTTCTTTTTTTGTAACCTATCATTCTTTTCCTTTTTTTGAAAGATTTCAGCCACATTTGATCGTTAGCTAATACAATTTTAGTGCTGTACAGCCAGCGGGAGTGGCCTGACCCGTATCGTTGCAGGCCGATGTTTAATTCAATTCAAACATGAACGACAACATACAGACAAGTGATCAGATCGTCGAACTGGGGTTAACTTTGCCTCAGATGATGCAGCTATTTCCGGAAATGGGAGATGTCGTTGACGATGAAAAATGCTGGGTAGAAATACCTTAACGCTAATTCAGCATCGCTTTCCGTCGGAAGGCGATGCTGTTCACTGATTGAATAATAACCTAATTTTTCTAGACCACAATTTAAATGAACAATAATCAATTGACCAAACCGTTTTGGTTTGCCAACGTATGGAATTTTTTTCCGGAATTTACGGTAGAAGATCTTGAAATAAATTACCTGAGATGGAGCGCTTACCGAAAGTCTTTTGCCAAGATGCTGCAACCCGTCCAACTGGACCGAATGCTGGACGCCTCTTGTCTTGAAATGCTTCCAACTGATCTTAGCGGGATTTTCATCTCTTTCCATTATGGCCCATACCGTCTGATACCGCGCTATCTGCTTGCGGCAGGCTATAAAATCTCTGTACTAGCTTCGCCCGGTATCATTAAAAAGGAACAAAAAGAGACTGAACTCCTGATGCAGCTAAACAATCTCGAAGCAGATAGCCTGCGCTATATCGATGCTTCAAGACGTACAGTGCTCAAAAATATACTTTCGGACCTAAATGAAAAGCGTTTGGTGCTGGTATACCTTGACGCGGACGAAGGGGTGAATCGCTTGGCTGCTAAAGGGACCCGATCTTTGCTTAAGGTCCCCGTCGCAGCTAGTGGACTGTATTTCCACGCGAGTATCGCCGAGCTTGCCTTCCGGTTTCATATTCCCCTCTCTTTTCTGCTGATGGAAAAAAATGAGAACAATGGCCTGTGGAATCTGGCTTTATCAAAAGGGCTGCGCTGTAAAAGAGCGGAGCAACCTGATGGGTTTATGAAGAGGTTCAAGGGAAAATTAAACAGGGCGATAAACCGCATTGTCATGAAGGAATGGACAGCATGGGAAAACTGGCCCTTGATTCATTTTTATCATCCGGATCTTAAAGAGAGAAAGGTCGTTTCACAAGATGCACTCACGTGGGTAATGCCTATATATTTACAAGAACGTGCCTTTTTTTTCGACGTGAAAAATCGTCAATTTTTCGAACTAAAAACGGGTAATTTGCTAAAAGGGTAAAAATTATGAAATGAAGTAAGTGAGTTGATGTATAATTTCTTGATAGGGATGGTGTTTCCTTTTGACGAAATATTATTTTTAATTAATTTATTCTTTACGCTTTGTTTTTTGTAATTTAAGTGTTCAAAGTACACCAATTATAGAAAAAACAATTTAGCCAACGTTTAAAATAGGATATAATGGAAGATAGACGGACCAAAATAACCCAGTTTTTCACGCGGAGATACATCTTATTTTTTATCGGAACAGGATTCTTGCTGCTGCTGCTGTTCAAATTGAATATTCAGGTTTGGCATCGATTGACCATGCGACATCTGTTGGCCTTAACCGGACCATACTTGTTTTCATTCGCTATGTATTGGCTGGCGATAAATTTATTGCAGTTAAGTTCTATTTATCTTAAACTGGTCATACTGCTTGTGCTGGGCTGCTGGCAATACCTGAGTATAGATTTCTGGGTGTATTATACCTACTCGTGGCTTCCTGCTCACGGCATTTCATTTGCCGGAAAACTGACGGATTATCATTTGATGCAATTCCACAATCGGATCATGGTAGGCAATTTATTGGTACTGGGGACAGCCTTAATTGTACACAGCGTTTTTAGAAATTGTTCCTATTGGCTAAGGTTTCAATTGCTCACCATGGAATTGGATGCCGGCAGGCTGGCGGGACGTCTCTCTAAGCATTTCGTGAAAGAATGGATCAAGATCGTGCAGCATAACAAATTGCTGCACCGAAACGATACACTGGAACTATTTCGATACATCATTGCAGTGACGGCAAACCGGAAAGTCAAAGTAGCTATTGCCGAAGAATGGAAGCAGCTCAAGGTGATGGCTTCCTGTTTTACAGACCGCCTGATGCTATTTAAGGGGGAAGAAGTCCTCCTTGCGACCGATTGGAGCCGCTCTATCATTGCTGCATCCATGCTCTCGTGGTTTGAAAATGCCCTGAACTATAGTCCTCGGGGAGCACAGGGTCAAATTATCATGGAATGGACGCGGGTAGATGGTCAGTTGCATTTCCAGATGATCAATTATGTCAGCGGCAAGCGCTCAGCGGGACATACTGGGGTGGGCAATAAGTTGCTGCAGGAATTATTTGATGCGGTATTGCCCGGAACATATCGGATTGAATATCGCGAACAAAATACTATTTTCAGCGTCCAGCTTACGCTGCTCCAAAACTACCAAAAAGCGATTTAACTGAGTATTTTATAAAATAATGCCATATGCCAATAATCCCTATTCTTATCGTTGAAGATTTTCGACCTGATGCTGAAAAATTAAAAACTCTTTTAGAAGACACAGATTTGGATCTACTTATCGATGTGGCGGATAATAAAAAAGATGCCTTACGGAAAATCAACTCCGGCAAGTATGATGTAATTTTTATGGATGTTGTGCTGGACCAAAGGGCCGACGATACCTTGCTCAATGGAATGGATCTTTACCAGTCTATCGATGCCAAGAAAAGACCTGAGGTCGTATTTGTGACAGAGCATGAAGCGTTTTCGCTGCGCTCTTATCATTTGGATGCGGCGGACTTTATGCCCAAACCGGCTACGTTTCCGATGGTCTACAGAGCGCTAGAAAATGCGTTTCGCCGTTTGGCTGTTCCGATCAATCTTAAATGTGTGCCACAGCCTGAATTCGCCTTTATCGAAATGACCGATAAAATGTGTCAAAGGGTACAGTTCAGTGATATTTACTTCGTGCAGAAAGTGAAAGGGGACAATGAGCTGGCTTTTTTCGAAAGAAATATGAGATTGGATGGGTTTGGCAAACCAGTGCCGCGAAAGGCAAAAAAGACCATAAAAGAGATTGTTGATTTTCTACCGGCAACCGAATTTGTTCAGGTGGATCAATCGACCCTAGTCAATATGAACTTTATTGTTTCCTTTTTGAAGCGTAAAATTGTGATGAGCGAGGGCCCTCAGCGCTCGTTCGCCGTGACCCGCAGCTATATCAAGGAACTCCGGCAGAAGCTGCACGTGATCGAATGAGCAGACGGATAGTAGGGATGAATTAAACTGAATTAATAAACCGAATGATAGTCAAAATAAACTAAGATGATGGAAAAATTTTTTGAAGAAGTAAGATCCGAACTACGCGCGCTCGTACAGGCGGTGCAGGTGATCGCCAAGGAAGCGCGCCAGGTAAGCCAAAACCTGATCAATTCAACGTCCGAACTATTGGATAATACCGATATAAAAGAATTACTGCATATCAGGGATACCAAATTGGGGCAGATCAAACCCCAGCTCCCGGGCTACAATCTGGACGGTAAGGATTATTACTTTAAAAATGAAATCATTGCCTATATTAAGGCAAATCCCAAAAAGTACAAGTAGCGTGGAAGAGACAATTGCCCGGATTTTAGAAGTGCCGGATCTGGGCAATTTTACGCTTCACTCTAGCTTGACACAAGAAACACACTACCTCGACTAAACGATCACCCTACCTTAGCCCTTGTTAAGCTCAAGGATAACCCATGTGCAGGTGTCGTATTTAACCGTTTTCCATCGTATTCTACCGTATTTCACCGCAGTTAGCTGTAGCTATTGACATCGCTTGCTTTCGAGTGCATATTTGTATCGTCAACGCAATGATGGGCGCCCTTTGTTGTGACAGTCAACAGATTATTTAACATTAAAAACACAAGTAATGGCAAAATCAAAAGGTAATGTCGTCATGGAGGGAGCATCAGGGACAGTAGGCAAGATGCTCGTATTTCGGCAACGTGGCGATCAGACAATCATCGCCCGCAGACCGACTTTTCAAAATAAAAAAGCACCCACAGTTAAACAGCTTGATGTACAAAATCGCTTTATGGATGCTTCGTTATACGCTCGTACGGCGATACAGGATCCTGACCTAAAGGCGGCCTATCAGGCCAAGGCTAATATCAACCAGACCGCCTTCAATGTAGCCTTTAAAGATTACTTTACGGCACCGGTCATTCGTCGTTGGGACGATAGTGGATACCAAGGCAATGCCATGGATCAGATTTTATTTATGGTAAAGGATGTGATGAAGGTGGTGAAAGTACAGGTCGGAATTTTCGATGCAAATGACTTGGAACTGGAAGTAGGGATGGCGCAGGACATGGACGGACAAGGGGTATCCTGGATGTACCAGGTGCAGGCCGATAATTCGAATTTCGAAAACGCGAAGTACCGGGTAACCCTAACGGATACGCCCGGGCATGAATATACCTATGAATTAGTATATGGCAATCCGTAACGTATGGAACTGACACTCAAACGTGTTCGGCAGGGGAATAAGAGTACCCTGTCCGAACTCTACATCAACGGAACTTTCCAGTGTTATGGTCTTGAAGACACCGTGCGCGATGTAAAGATAAAAGGCCGGACAGCTATTCCTGCGGGAACCTACAAACTCGGGATCAACAGGAAGGGCGGGATGAATACCGCTTACAAAAAGCGCTTTCCGGATATGCACGAGGGGATGATCGAAATTAGTGCTATCCCCAATTTCAGTCTCGTTTATATTCATATCGGCAATACGCATGAAGATACGGAAGGCTGCCTGCTGGTCGGAACCTATTTTCATAAAAGTAATGACGATTGGGGTGTCTATCAGTCGGCCGAAGCCTATAAACAGTTGTATGAGACAATTATTGAACAGGTAAAAATGGGGCAAGTCACCTTAACGATCGAGAACAAGTTTACAGCCTAACGCGAGTTAAATACAAACGAAATATGAAAAAAATCATAGATAAAATTACAAAGGTCCTACAGGTGATCCTGCTGGCGCCTGTTAAGTTGCCAAATAAGGCGTTGAATATCGCTAAATATATCGCGCTCGGGCTTGGTATTGTAGAATCTGTCCTAGAAAAAGATAAGGACGAATCAGTGACAGGGGACAAAGCTTTTTCTGCGGACGTGCCGGATAACAGCCGACAGGAGGTTGATCGGGATAAGGATAAGAAAACAGTTGCCGGAATTCTTAAGGAAGGGGGGACGGATGCGCTGGAGTGATGTTAAACTTTCTACCATTGGCGGCTCTATTTGTGGCGTCTGGGCATCGTTTTCAATAGGAGGACTACTGTACAGTGCATTAACTGCCCTTGTCGGGACACTCGTCAGCTTTTTGTTGAGCCGGTTGTTACATCGTATGTTCAGGAAGAAATAGAACTTAAAAGCCCTGCTTCTTTTTGGGAGCAGGGTTTTATATGTAGTAGATGTAGGTCGTTTATATTCGTTAGTCCTTCTTAACAGTTATACGTTAAGTAGGAAAATAAATGCAATTTGAGATGAGCTGTCCAACTGCAGGGATTGTGCAGCTGCACTATTAAATTGGAAATTCATTAGCAGTACACTAAAAAAGAATAAGAAAGATCGTATTTTTGCTTGCATATGTTTAGCTATCCCGTTAGCTAGTCTCAAAAGTGCGGCATAAAGAACTGGTTTCAAAGTGCTTTAGTAATTAAATCGGGATTTGTTTAATCGGATTATACTGCTTGAAAGCAGAATTAAAAAATTAATAGACTTTACATGAAAAAGCTGCTGCTTACTTTGCTCCTCTGTTACTCAGCTGCTGCTGGAGCGCAAACCGAACGCGTGAATGTCTTCTTAGGATCTTCCGGTGACCATGGCCAGCTTTCGCCGGCAGCGTCCTCTCCTTTTCACCAATTGAGTATCGTACCTTATACTAATCCTACAACGCATACAGGATACGAGTATCTGGCCAAGGAAATTAAGGGGTTTACCCACAATCGCCTGGAGGGGGTGGGCTGTATGGGCAGTGGAGGATTGATCCTGATTAAACCATTTATAGAAAATGATACAAAACCTTTGAATAAAGTCATTGAGCAGGCCAGCCCGGGTTATTATACGGTAAATACAGCAGAAGGCATTCAAGTTGAAGTCGCTGTTGATAATGATTTTGGCCGGGAACACTATCGCTTTCCCGCGGGGAGAAAAGGTTTTTTTATTGATTTGGAACATGCTTTCAATGGAGCTTTTGTTGACAATGAATTTATTCAAGCGGGTAATCTCCTTGTAGGTAAAATGCGTGCGAAAACGACCTGCCATGTTGGTGTCTATACTATTTATTATGCGTTGGAGATTCCTAAAGCCAGGGGATGGCGAAAAGAAGGAAATAAGATATGGGTGGATCTAAAAGAGGAAGCTTTAGTCGCAGATATTAATATCGCTTTTTCGGCTGTGAGTAAAAATGATGCAAAAATGGCGATCTCAGCATACGCTAAGCTAGATTTTGAGACCATAAAAAAACGCGCGGCTGATCGCTGGAAAAATTCCCTTTCAGGGCTCAAAGTAAAGGGCGATCCGGATAAAGTAGATCTTTTTTATTCCTTACTATATCGCAGTTTGCAATCTCCCTATAGTATCAGCAACTCGCAGGGCGATTTTTGGGGAACAGACGGAAAAATGCATCGTTCAAAAGAGAAACGTTACCACGGCTGGGCCATCTGGGACAATTACAAAACACAATTACCACTTCTGGAATTGCTAGATCCCCATATGTATCAAGGCATCATCACGTCTATAGCCGACCTTTATCGTTATGGGAAATATGATTTTGCTGGCCCGCATGAACCTGCCAATTCAGTCCGGACAGAGCATGCCGCAGTGATCCTGCTGGATGCGGTCAGAAAGGGATATGAGGTTGATCTTGCTGGTATCAGAGACTCCTTGGTAGGTGATACCGCCCGCTTTGATTTTAAGAAACCGGACAAATACCTTGAAGCATGTTATGATATGTGGGCAATGGCCAAACTTTTTCCGCAGGAGCGCAAGACCTACCTGGGACGGGCAAAGTCATATCGAACTATTTGGAATAAAGATTTTAAAGATCTGACAAAACGGGATGTAGATCGTATGTCTGCGCGTGATATGTATCAGGGCACAATCAGGCAATATCGATGGAATGTACCCTTCGATGTCGCTGGATTAAAGCAGCTCGCAGGTGGCGAGGAAGACTTTCTGCGGGAACTAAATGAATTTTATGACGGCTATTATTTCAACAGGGCGAATGAACCGGACATGCAATCACTGACTTTGTATAATGCGAGCAAGTCGCCTTGGCGTTATCAAGAATGGATACATCGCATCGCTTTGGATACCACCATTCAATATTATTTCAACGACAATAGCCGAGGAATCGGAGCACATATCGATCGGATTTATAAAAATGAGCCGAAGGCTTTTGTGCGGACGATGGACGACGATGCCGGCGCGATGTCCAGCTGGTGGGTACTTTCGGCCATCGGATTGCAACAACCCTTGATCGGTGAGCCTATTTTCTATGTTAGCGTACCTTTTTTTGAACGGATTATTCTAGGCAATGGTTCAAATCCGCTGATTATTGAGGTGCCGAATGCGAGTGACAAAAAACGTTATATTAAATCAATCCTGCTCAATGGTAAGGATTTAGGGCGTTTATGGATAACACACGATGAGCTCAGAAAAGGGGGGACGCTCTCTATTGAATCTACGGAAAATCCTACAGATTATGGGGTGGCTAATAACTGGATAAGTAATGTCAACGACTAGTTTTAATCACTAAAACAGCTCCTCGAAATGGAGCAAGGATTTTGGCACTATTTTATCAGCTGTAAAAATAAAATAATTATATTAGCGTATATGAAAATTGCAGCTAATTTTCTGATGTCTGTTTTGGAGCAGTGCCCTAGTGCGATCGCAATTTTTGATAGCAAAGAGCTAAATATTGCTTTTGTTAGCCAAGGGATGCTGGATATCTGGTGTGTGGATCGCTCCATCCTGGGGCGTAGTTTTTGTGCATGCTTTCCAAATTTTAAGGAAGAAGGTTTTTCATCCATTTTGAAAAATGTATGGAAAACAGGAATTGTCTATCAGGCTGAGGATACACCCGCTTATATTGTTCATGATGGCACGAAAATACTGCGATATTTTAATTTTGAATATAGACCATTGCTTGACGAGGATGGGAAAACCTATGCTATTATGCATACTGTAAGTGATGTAACGGGCCGGCATCTTGCTTACAAAAATGTGAAAGAAAAGCAAGAGCAGCTTATGTTTAGCCGCGAATTGGACGTGCTCGCCAGCACATTGGCACATGATCTGAAAAATCCATTGTCTGTTTTGAAAATTGGGAATAGTTTTCTGAGTAAAAATGTGGGTGTTTCCGTTAAGGTAAGTAAAAAATGGTTTGAAACCTTTGCGGCATCTATTCAAAATATAGAAAGTATTATAAATCAGACATTGCAGCTTGGCAAGATACGCCGTGCCGAGAAAGAAGTTGCGTGTGTGGCAATGGATAAAAAAATAGGCAATTGTATTGATGAAATTAAACTGGTATATCCCGACAAACACATGGAATTCGTATTAGGAGATCTATTTCCTTTGTATACGGATGGTGGAATCGTTTATCAGGTCTTTATCAATCTCATTGGTAATGCCGTAAAATATGCAAAAAAATCAGGAGAAGCTTTTTTGCATATTTACAGTGAAAAAGCTGACAAGGGGGTCGTATATTATATCGAGGATAATGGCATTGGAATTCCCGGAGATGAGTTGCAGAAGGTTTTTCTTACGAATGAACGGGCGAGTAATACGGCCAAGGTTGCTGGAACGGGAATCGGACTGGCGTTGGTCAAACATCTCATGGAACATATCGATGGGACGATTCATTTGTCGAGCGAACTAAACAAAGGTACCGTAGTTCGCCTATTTTTTCCGGTTTCATCGCGTTAACCCGTTTAGCGATCGCTTGTACCGCAGCTTTGATGCTCCTGATTTAGCCCAGTCAAAAGACTACTGTACAGTGCATTGACTGCCCTTGTCGGGACACTCGTCAGCTTTTTAACCACATCAGACTCTGTGTTTTGTGCTTCGGTCTATATTTTGGTCAAAATCGTCATTGCTGCGGTCAAAGGTGTACAACTGGCAAAATTAATTTCCTCCCAGGATTTTTTGCCGTTTACAGCCTTCTCTGGGTCTTTCGCCTCCAACGAGAAGGAAACCATCTTTAGGCTAAAAAACATACCAGAAGGCTATTCATCACTACCGAAATATTTAGATATTGAGAATTTAAGTTATAGGGATGAGGTTCTTGGGTATATTTCTGGTAATCAGCTGGAGATTGATTGTATCTTGTTGTAGAGAGTGCTCAAAAAGTACATTTTTGATGGAAACATGTGAAATAAAAAAAGGTTTTCAGTCGGGGAGAATGAAAACCTTCAAATAACCAATTATAAACCTATTAAGGTGATGTAAATATATGGATTTTTTATTTCTTTTTCAAATTTAATCTGTTTTTTTTTGATAATTTTTTAGATCAAAAGGGATTTTTATGGATATTTTAATTTATTATGTCTTTTATTTATGAGTTTTCTACTAATATTCTGTGTTTTTTTGTTAAAATGTGTACTTATTTGTGTCGGGTAGGTGTTTTATTTGCTTTTTTTACTTCGAATGTAGTGTGTGATGATGTTTTATCTGGTTGTAATCGTTTAGAAAGTGTTAAATTTTGTCTTAAAGCGAATTTTTTACGCAGGTAAATGTTCATCTATGTCTAGTACATGCTCAAAAATAATTTTAGGACGGGTCAAGGCATGGCTAAACGTTCAGCAGATGGCATGGCGAAGGGTAGCGATTTAATCAGCTACTCCAACTTGTATGTAGAGTAGCTGATTTTTTAAAAACGATTTATCGCTTCACAAATCCAATACCACTGATGCTTGCGGATCCGCCTGCCGTTAGGGGTTTAGATACTGTATTCCAGACCACGGGGTTGAATTGGTCATTGGTGATCGTCTTCTGGACCATAACACTGGTGGTGCCACTGTTTAATACAAAAGCATCATGACTGCCTAAAGCACCCATCAAAGCAGAAACATCATTTAAACTGATGCCAACTGAAAAATTTGTGTCGCCACCATCAACAACCAAGGCATACATCGTTTTATTGTCTGCGGACAGGCCAATGGCTGTTACCGCTTGAACAATGGCTGCTGTAGTCAAAACGTTATAACCCCGGTAACGAACCCAGTTGGTACCGGATACCAGTCCGCTAAATTGATTCAAATCATAAGGCTCAAAAGCAAACTTGGTGGTATCGGGACAATTGCCAATATAAGGCGAGCCATCTTTGCGTATGGCAAAGAAAGGCCTGGTCTTTTCTTTGGTTTTTATATTACTGGTCGATACATTGATCTGCCGACCATTTTTAATGTAAGAGTAGGTCGTAGCTAAAGCGGCATTGATAGCCGATAGAATCTGCCCCCCCGCCCGCGGTTCATTATACTTTGCCATATCGCCAATTGGCTGACTAACATATAAATAATCGTCAAATGCACTCATAATTGAAGGGAATACCGCTTTGGATGAAAGGTCTACTGTTAGCAATTGAAAACTCACCCGTTGATCGAGCTTATTCAGATAACGTATATGGGTGCGTGTAAGTCCATCCGTTACTTTGACGGATGAATCGACCAAAAACGTTTTGATCAGGTCAGTCCGTTCCATAATCGTTTTGGTGACCGCCTCCATCTGTGTATCGTTGGGGATTGTGTCTGTGATCGGATTTTCTACGACCTTATCATCAAAGGAGGGATAATCATCCCTCTGTTTGCACGAATTAGCTATACCCATACAGAATATGCATAGCAGGGCAAAACTAAAAATTGTTTTTCTTTCCATATCTATCGAACTAAGAAAAATGAAACATAGGGCTTCATGATGGTACTGGTAAATCCATCATAGCCTAAGGCATAAACAACATACGACCTGCGGTCAAGTATCGCTCCGGCATTGCTATAAGAGGCGATTACTGTACCATTTGTTACAGGTGAGCCGGCTTTGCGGATCTTCCATGTCCGTGTCGCAATACGGTTCAGTTGAAAGTAGGGGCTGGTCTCTAGGTATTTAACGTCTTTGGCGACAAGTGAATCCTGCACCGCAAGGGCATCCGCGCTTCCAGTTGCTGCAGCGCCATAATAGAGATCAATGGACGGGACATTGGGCATCAGATTGGTAAATCGGTATTTTGCTTGTGTACTGTCGGGCCGTGTGAGGTCTTCTTCATTGAGGATCATTTTTGTATTCTGCGCTGTGTCTGTAATATGAAGGGTATAGCGCTTGCCGGCACCAAAGTTTACGGATGATTCGGCCAATATAATGGAGTCGCGTCCATCATCGGTTTTATGTGGAAGGGCAACCTGTACTTTCACATTGCCGGCCTTCCATTTTAAAAAGTCGGGTCTGGAGTCCCCGCGGGTGTTGTACCCGCCGCCGGGAAAAGGCTCACGTCCCCGGATGAGCGAAGTGACGCGCTGGTCATCAAATTTGACATACATATAGCGGTCATCGGGATAGATAGATGCCATATTTACCTTCACAATGACATCATCGGGGCCGAGAAACTCTACTTTTCCAAAGTCTTGAATGGACTTCTCGCAAGAATATAGGGCAAATGCACCTAAAGCAAGAAATACTATTTTTTTGAAATTCTTCATAATTTTTTCTTTAATCCGTTAATAAGTTGAAGTGACAAACCAGGTCGGCTTAATCACATACTCCGGCTCTAGGGCGCCCCATCGTTCAAGCTCTGAAGCATTCCATACGTACTCCGAATTATAACGCGGCCGGACGCGGTAACAATAATCATTGTAAGTCAGCTGGCTGCCGGCCAATGGAATAAACTGCTTGAATATTTCCGTGTTATAATGATATTTTCTTAAATCACACCATTGTTCAAGACCTCCCCAGCCCCATTGCACAATGTACTTTTGTCCCATGATGTCTGCTAAGGTCAAATCAGCAGCAGAGAGGGGTATTTCTCCTCCCTTGATATAGTTATCTGCTTCAACAGAAGTGATGACTTTTTCGTTGGTGGTATTGATGTACTTATTGACGAAGTTTATGTGTGCATAAATTCCTTTGATGTATGCTTCATAGGCCTTTGCGGCATCGCCTTTGATAAATAGTGCTTCGGCCTTGACCATTTGCAGCTGCGCGTAGGTCATCAGCGGAAAATCAGCTGCGTCCCTAAAGATAAATTTGCCCACGCCGCTACTGACGTCTCCAAGGATGTTTGGAACTGTTGTGTTGGATACATTGGGATCGCCGCCGATGTAGATGCTGTCAACCGGATTGTTGATCATTAACATGCGCGAAAGACGTGGATCGGTCGATACTTTCGGGTTTTCAATGGGTTCACCGCGCAATCCTCCGGTGAGGTAGCGTACGATCGGCTTGCCTGCCCTGTTATAATAAGATGTGGTGTAAAGACCAAATCTGGAGCTTACCACATTGGCTGTTTCCGATTTATCACCGTCAAATTTAACGCCTGCATCATCGGACGGCGAATCAAATGAACGGTCCACAAAATAGGCAATGGAATCGGCATATTTTTCTTTAAAATCGGGTTTGTTGACCAAGTGAATGTACTGAAGTGCTTTTAAACCGTAGACAAACTTTCGCCAGCGATCCATATTTCCCCGAAATAGATTATCGCCTTTTTTTGAATTCAGGTTGGCACTATAATCGACAGGGCTTTTTTGATCCAGATAATATAAAGCCGAGTCACACCATACACGTACTTTAGCATATACTTCGGGCTGGTCATTATATTTGAAAGATAACTGCTGTGTACGCAAGGCTTCATCGAGAATAATCGGGCCGTGGTAATCGGTGAGCATCTGATAGCCCCAGGCCTTTACGGCATAACCGATCGCGGCGTATTCATATTTTTGATTGACTATTGCATCGTTGATCATCAGCTGCAGGTTGAGTCCATGATCAAAATAGACCATACGCCACATCACACCGCCAACATCACTTTGCTGCGGGAAACCATGACGTTCCCAGATCCGGGAGGATTCGTCTGTGCTCGCGCCCAAGATGGTTTGATTGAATTTGTTCATCTGCCGTTGGTCATTGGCATAACCATTGGCCATCTGATAGATAATCGGAGCTAGAAGCAATTCGGCTTTGACTAGCTGCGGGTTGGACGGATTTTCATTGATGTCCAGGTATTTTTTACAACTGCTCAATCCGGCAAGGACTGAAAAGATGAGTATATAAAGTTTTGTTTTCATGATATATTCCTCCTAAAATCTCAAGTTAAGACCAAAATTGAAGCCTCTTGGCTTAGCCATGTTTCCGTAATCTATACCATATCCGCCGATGCCGCCAAGGCCGGCCGTATTACTATTGCTTTCCGGGTCAAGTCCTGTATAATTCGTAAAAAGAAAAAGATCGGTAGCGGTAAAAAATACACTTAATGCAGCTTGTGGCGAAATACGCTGTGTGAGATGCTTGGGAAGTGCATAGCGGAGCGTAACATCGCGCAGCCTAAATGCATAGATGTTTTTCTCGATAAACATCTGCGGTTCTATATTGGTCATATAGTAGGTTGAAGCTGAATAAGGGGTTACCGCAATACGGTTCGTTGTTGGATTGGCTGTATTTTCGAGTCCGTCCTCGAGTACCCCTTCAATCACCCGAGGGTTTTCCCGATTTAACGTCTTAACAGACTGCCCATAGGTATAGAGCCTATAATCCAGTCCATTGAGCACATCGCCACCTTTGCGGAGGTCCCATAAGAAGGTGAGGTAAAAATCTTTGTAGCTGAACTTATTGACAATGCCCAGCGTGAAGTCAGGAATACGATCTCCAATAGGATAATATTTGTCGGTGCCAGCGATGGGTAGACCGGTTTGAGGGTTTATCAAAATGTCTCCGCGATCGTTTCGCTTAAATTGTGTTCCAGTTAAGGTACCGATACCATAGCCCGGCATGACCGAAGACCTTACGCCGCTCAGTACCCAGGTGTCAGAATCATAAAGTTCGGGCAATTCTTCCGCTAATGAAAGTACTTTTCCTTTGTACTGGGTAAAATTAAAGGTCATGTCCCAACTGAAATCGGTTTTTTTGATCGGGTTGACGTTGACTTGCAATTCGGTACCGTAAGTCTTGACTTCACCGCCGTTCATCATGCGTAAAACGAAGCCTGAGCCATAACTCAGTCGTGGCAGAATGATCTGCCCGGTGCTTAAACGGTTAAAATAGCTGAAATCAAATGTAAGCCGGCGCTTAAAAAAGCCAAATTCGAGTCCTGTTTCAAAATCGCGGGTTTTTTCGGCTTTCAGATCGGGATTTCCGCCATTCACACCATAGGCAAATCCACCACCTGTGGATAGCTTGGGCTCGAGATTAGATAACGTGTAATAGCTTTTAAAGGGCGCTTTTCCCGTTGTTCCCACAGAGATGCGGTATTTTCCGTCGCTGAGCCATTGCACTTTATTTTTGAAGAAAGACAAGTCTGAAAAATTGAAGGCCAACGAAGCCGATGGATAGCCAAAATACGGATTATTGGGCATCATTCGGGAGGCTGCATCCAGTCGCCCGGTTAAATTTAGATACAGCAGGTTGTCAAGATATCCAAATCCAGCCTGTGCCAAAAATCCAACTGTCCGAAAGTTATTGGCAACAGATCTTGCCAGGCGCGTACTGGGGAATGTGTTGTTGATGCTGTAAAAGTTGGGATCGTAAAAGTCCTCGCCGTACTGTGAGTTGGTGAGGGTATTATAATCTTTGAATTCAGTTCCCAAGTTTGCCCGAAAGCTGATATCACGGCCGATTTTTGTATTTGCCGTAGCCATGAATGATCCTGATAGCACACGGCCATTAACTTGATACACATTCATGGATCCGTTGCGTACATTGGTCGAAGATCCAGATCCGGAGTAGGATTGCGGATGGTAAACGCTTTGGCCCAGTGTGTTGGCGAAGTCGATGCCGATGATGCCGTTTAGACTTAGCCAATTTGTTGCGCGATACGTCATATTGGAAGTGGCCAGGATGCGGTTTACGTCATCATTAGCGGTATTGCGGTATACATCCCAAAAGGGATTGTCGAGCTCGTTGTAAATATCTGAATTGTGGAGTACACGATTCCCTTTTTCATCAATCCAGTCGCGTACATCATACAGCGGGTTGAAGCGCATTAGTGTAATCAAATAACCTGTATTTCCTTTTCGGGCTTTATCGTTCTGTGTATTGATATAATTGAAAGAGGTGTTGAATTCAAGCTTTTCGTTAAACTTAGCTGTTCCGTTGAGACGGGTCGAGAAGCGTTTATAGCTTGTATTTGGTACAATACCGGTATTGTCGCTGTATTCGTTGGACCAGCGGTAGGTCACTTTTTCAGAACCACCTTCAAAGGAGAGGTTATGCTTTTGGTTATACCCGGTGCGGAAAAAATTGTTGACATTGTCTTTGTAGAGGGTAGCTCCTTCAGGATATTTTGGCCCCATAGCGTAGACAGAGGTCCCAGAATACGTACCATTGGTACCCTGTGCATACACATATTGCCGCTCGGGATATTTATTTACCGTTTCAACGCGTCCAGATAAGGAATAATTGACTGTAAACTTACCGGCCTTGCCTCTTTTTGTGGTGATCAAAATAGCGCCGCCGGCACCTTGGCTCCCAAACTGAGCTGTAGCTTCGGGTCCTTTCAGAATGGTATAGGTTTCGATGTCCTCTGGATTAATATCCATGGCGCGATTAGAATAATCTAGATCCCTATTGGCACCATTGCTGGCGAGATCATTTTCGTTTAATGTGGAATTGTTGATGGGGACGCCATCGACTACAATGAGTGCATTATTGTCTCCAGAGATAGAGGCAAAGCCACGCAGTACGATCTGTGCAGATGCACCCGGCATACCACTTGTACTATTGATAGAAAGACCCGGTACGCGACCTTGGAGGCCCTGGAAAAACGATTCACGCTGTGTTTCGGATACATCGGACCCTGCGACAATAGGGGTCGAATACCCTAGGGTTTTACGATCACGCTTGATGCCGAAAGCGGTGACAACGACTTCGTCCAAAGAGGAACTGTTTTCGGATAGGCTGACGTTGAGGACCTGCTGGCCGGAAAGCGCTTTTTCGATCTGTTTATAACCGACATGTCTAAAAATTAAGGTGGCGTTTTCTTGTACCGTGATCTTGTAGATGCCACTATTGTTGGTGATGGATTGGGTGTTTTTCCCTTTTTCGAGAACTGTTACACCGCCTAATGCCGATCCATCTGTCGTAGAGACTTTACCGGTAACGATTTTTTGGGCCAGGGCGACACCATACGTACTCAGTAAACTCACTAGTATGAGCATACTTCTTTTCATAATAAAATTGTTGTTTGATTAGTTTCGTTTAATTTGTTTTGCTAATGCACCTGGTGCTTGGGCAAGGTAATACTGTGCTATTCCATAAAAAATTCATAGCGGTTAGAAATCGGTTTGTATATGTTTTATACCAAATATAGCATAAAAGTGCAATATTTAAAATTTTTTGACGGTTTTTTACGTTTAAAGACGAACATTATTGAATAAAACCGCATAAATATGCTTTGTCTAGACTCTTTTGATAGCTATAGATCAGTGCTTCAATAAATTACATTGTTTTTGGTTTTTAATGGAGCAAAGCTTGAGTAAGCTGTAATATTCGCCAAAAAAAATAAAAAATAGTTGTTTTTAAAATTTATGTGCTATATTAGCAGAATTAAGCAAAACCGGTTTTGCTTAATCATTAGGGATAACCAATTTTAAAAATAACATGCATCATACCGAAAATATAATTTTATGTGTCGATTTGGGTGGTACCCATTGTTCTGCTGGTCTCGTATGTGAGCCTTCTGCACGTGTCATGGACGGATCCTACTTTCGCGGAAATGTAAATAGCAACGCAGAAAGAGGACAGATTTTGTCAGAAATAAAACAAACCATCGACAAAACCCTAAGTTCAACCACGCTCCTGCCATCCGAAATTCTCATCTCTTGCCCTGGTCCGTTCGATTACGAAAACGGTATATCCCTAATGGACGGAATGAACAAATATCAGTCATTACTAAACGTTAATCTAAAAGCATTTTTTGCGCATATCACTGGAATTGATCTAAGTTCGATCCACTTTTATAACGACGCTGCAGCATTTCTGTTGGGGGAGGTTGTCGAAAAAAAAATGGAAAATAAGCGCATTATAGGCTTGACCTTAGGAACAGGATTAGGCTCTTCGTTATACGAGGATGGAAAGATTGTAGATCTCAATTTAGGATCGGCGCCTTACCTTAATGGTATCGTGGAAGATGTGATCTCAACCCGGGGCATTCTATCCCATTTAAAAAAAGTCTTTGGATCGGTACCCGTAAACAATATAAAGGATTTAGTACAACAGGATCATTTGGAGGTTTATAGAAAGGAAGCTTTTGACTTCTTAAGCAACGAACTGATTACTTTCATTAAAGAATATATTGGTCCATTAACTCCAGATACCATTATCATTGGTGGCAGTATTGCCAAAGCTCACGCTCACTTTTTTGATAAACTGGCGTCCTCTCTTGACATGAAATTAGCGCTTGCGTCATTTGATGAACGCAACTTATTTCTAGGATTAACCCTTAAGACATTTAGTATATGAAGCCTATTTGGAAATTTACATTAATCGCATCCTTGGGCGGTTTTTTGTTTGGTTTCGAAACAGCCGTCATCTCGGGTGCAGAACAGATTATACAGAAACTCTGGCATCTGGATGCTGTCCGTCACGGACTTACCGTATCCATCTCCTTGATCGGAACTATTATAGGAGCTATTATCGCCGGGCGTATGGCCGACAGGTATGGGCGTAAACCCGTGCTTTATTTTGTTGCCTCTTTATATTTACTCTCGGCGTTGGGCTGCGCCGTAGCTTCCCTATGGGAACTTTTCCTGCTCTTCCGTTTGCTGGGCGGACTTGCTGTTGGGATTAGTTCTGTGGTCGGACCGGTTTATACCTCTGAAATTGCTCCTGCAAAAGACCGGGGTAAACTTACAGGAACCTTTCAGATTATGATTGTGCTGGGTATTTTTACGGCCTACCTGACCAATTTTCTCTTTATGAGCGTTGAATCTGCCGGCTGGCGATACATGCTCGGTATCATGGCGGTTCCTGCCTTATTGTTTGTGCTTTTATTGAATTTCATTCCCGAAAGCCCCAGATGGTTGTTGCAACGGGGACAGATTGACAAAGCGCATGCGAGTTATTTGAGACTAGATATAAAAGCTGAGATGTTGGGCAACCAGTCTCAGACACCGGCTAAAAATGTCAGCCTTTTTCAAAAAAGGTATGCCAGACCGATACTCTTCGCTGTTTTGCTTGCCTTCTTCAATCAAATGACAGGAATCAATGCGATCTTATATTATGCCCCGCGGATCTTTGAAATGGCTGGTTTTAATGCAGAGCTGGCCTACCTTCAGCCTATTTTTATCGGCGGTACCAATTTGCTCTTCACCTTGGTGGGCATGAGCATCATCGATCGTTTTGGGCGGAAAAAACTGCTGCTGACAGGTGCCGTAGGTATGTTCTTATTTCTTTTATTGGCCGCGTTTGGTCTAAAAGGCGTAAACGCACAATTTTTACTTTTCTACATTATGGGATTTATCGCATCTTTTGCCTTATCCCAAGGTGCTGTGATTTGGGTTTTTTTGGCCGAGATTTTTCCGAACGAAGTTCGCGCTCAAGGCTCTTCCTTAGGAAGCACGACCCATTGGCTATTTGCTGCAATCATATCTTGGGTATTTCCCATTATCGTAGAGGGCAGTACGTTTGGCGGTTATTATGTTTTCCTATTCTACGCACTCATGGTCATCCTGTCTTTCGTGTTTATTCTGTTTATGCCCGAAACGAAAGGTAAGGTATTAGAGGAAATAAACTAAGATTACCTATATTAAATAATTGTTAATTTCTCACAAATAAACGCTATTGATTTATAAACTTCTTAGTTTCGCATTGCAAAACCGGTTTTCTAAATCAAATTGGCTATTAAATGATCTCTAATAAATTTCGACAAGAATATAAATTAAAAAGTTAAAGCATATGAAACATAAAACACATTTAGTAACGTCGCTGTCTATAATGGCTACTTTGATAACTATTTGGAGCTGTAGCGTGCAAAAACAACAAGCACATTCCGGTCCAAATTGGGTAATGGGCGGTTTCGTTCGTCCAGCAGGGGTAAACCCTGTAATCGAGCCGGATAGCACCACAACATTTTTGGATCCCATGACTGGAAAACTCGTACAGTGGGAGAATAATGACACCTTCAATCCAGCCGCCGTTGTTAAAGGTGATAGTATTTATGTGCTGTATCGGGCTGAAGATAGGACAGGTGTGAAAATCGGACATCGAACTTCCCGCCTAGGACTAGCCGCGAGTGCTGATGGGACACATTTTGACCGCCAGCATACGCCTGTGTTTTATCCTGGAAATGACAATCAACGTGAATTTGAATGGCCTGGTGGCACCGAGGATCCGCGCATAGCAGAAGCTGAAGATGGTACCTATGTGATGTTTTATACGCAATGGAATCGAAAAGTACCTCGCTTGGGGGTAGCTACTTCAAAAGATCTTAAAAACTGGACAAAATATGGACCTATTTTTAAGAAATCGAACATCCTTCCTGACCTAGTCAACAGATCGCATAAATCGGCATCGATTGTCACTAAACTGGAACATGGTAAGCAGATAATTACTAAAGTAAACGGTAAATATTGGATGTATTGGGGCGAGCACGGTGTATATGGTGCTACTTCGGATAATTTACTTGACTGGGAACCGGTTGTAGATGAGAAAGGTGAACTCAAAGCGTTCATTTCACCGCGAGCGGGTTATTTTGACAGCTCATTAACAGAATGTGGCCCGCCCGCCATCCTGACAGATAAAGGAATTCTACTATTGTATAACGGCAAAAACCATCCCGAAAAAGGAGATAAGCGGTTTAATAAAGGTACTTATTCAGCGGGGCAGGTCCTCTTCGATAGCAAAGACCCGGGAAAAGTATTAGCAAGGATGGACGTACCTTTTCTGCGGCCAATGGAAGCTTTTGAAAAAAGCGGTCAATACGTAGACGGGACAGTGTTTATCGAAGGCCTCGTTTATTTTAAGCAGAAATGGTTTCTCTATTATGGCTGTGCTGATTCAAAGGTAGGAGTAGCCATTTTTGATCCCAATAAGCCAGCTGCTTTAGATCCGCTGCCTAATTAGAAATAAGTTTAACTATATGGCCATATTGAAGAACGTCTACGTTTTTTAATTAAAAATAATAACCAAAATAATTTTATAGAATGATACAGCGTGATTTGAATGCGCCCTACAAAAAAGCTTTAAAAGTGAGTTTGCTAGGGCTCGCACTAATGACATCCGCGGCTTACGGGCATGAGCGATGGGACAATAATCCTATACGCATGGTCATAGCCAAAGCGCCCGTCCAGATAACTGGACAAGTAATGGATGCTGCCAGCAATCCCATCGCTGGGGCGACTGTGAAAGTAAAGCGCACACCGTCTATCGGAACCAGTACGGACGGCACTGGAAGGTTTTCCATTACAACAGAACCTAATGAAACGCTATTGATCTCTGCCACTGGCTATAAAAGCCAGGAAATCATGCTGGGGGGCAGAACGAGCTTATCCATTATTTTACAGGATAGCGTGGCAATGATGAACGAGGTGGTTGTGGTGGGATACGGGGTCCAGAAGCGTGCTTCGGTAACAGGTTCAGTTGCATCCATACAGGCTGAAGAGCTGATTAAGGTAAAGACGCCAAACGTCACAAATATGCTGGCAGGTCGATTGCCCGGGATCCGTGCGGTACAACGCAGCGGTGCTCCGGGGGATGATGGTGCTTCGGTCGATATACGCGGGTATGGCAGTATGCTCGTTATTGTAGATGGGGTACAAAGGGATTTCGCACAGGTAGATCCTAATGATATTGAATCTATATCTATCTTAAAGGATGCTGCCGCCGCAGTATACGGATTTAAAGGCTCAAATGGCGTTTTATTGGTGACGACAAAAAAAGGAAGCAATTCAAAGACTAAAGTAGAATATAATGGCTATTATGGACTGCAACAGGTAACACGATACCCCCGCATGATGAATGCCTACGAATATGCATCCTTGTACAATGAAGCGATTTATAACTCCAATCCGTACACGGGGGTGCCCGCTTATAGCCAGGAACAGCTCGATAGTTACAAAAATGGAACGCAAGGGACTGACTGGTGGAGTTCCTTGGTGCGTGACAATGCTCCACAGAGCTCACACAACGTCAGCATCTATGGCGGAAATGATAAGGTCAAATATTATAATTCTGTTGGCTATGTTGATCAAGGGGGGATTTTGAAATCAGATGACTGGAACTTTAAACGGTATAATCTACGTTCCAATATAGATCTGAATCTTACATCAAATTTCACGGTCGGATTTAAATTGACAGGTCGTTTACAGGACCGTGAAAAACCCTATGGAGGTGATGATCTGTTTACGCAGGCACAGATGGCTATCCCGATTTATTCCATTTATGCCAACAATAATCCCAGTTACTGGCAGGCTATCGGAAATATGGCTAACCCGATACATAGCTCTTATATCGAAAATAGCGGATATGAGTCGCGGCTGAGAAGGGAGTTCAATGGGTCCGTGGATCTAAATTGGAAGCTACCGTGGGTAGCTGGACTTTCTTTGCGCGCTATGGTCGCTTATGACTATAAGAACAGCGAATGGAAAACATGGCAAAAGGCGTTGAGCGATTATCAGTATAATCAGGCGAACGATCAATATACCGAAGTTGCTTTACGAAAAAAGGCAAGTCTGGAGTCCAAGATGGAAAATCTGTATATGCCTACACAGCAGTATTCGATCAATTACAACCGTGTATTTGGACAAAAACATGATGTCAGCGGCTTACTGTTATGGGAAGCTTATCATGACCGTTTGACCGATATATTAGGTTTTAGGGAATCTTCCATCGGTATCATCGACGACATCAGTAAAGGGGATACCGAGAATCAGAATGCAAGCGGCAAAAGTGTAGAAACGGCTCACGCAGGTTTAGTGGGACGGTTCAACTACGCTTTTGACCGAAAATATCTGCTTGAACTGAATTTCCGCTATGATGGATCTTACAAATTTCAGCGCGACCGCAGATGGGGGTTCTTCCCGGGAGTGTCAGCAGGCTGGCGGATTTCGGAAGAGAAATTTTTCAAAGACAACTTACCCCACTTTGATAATGTCAAAATCAGAGGTTCATATGCCAAAGTGGGAGATGAGGGGGATTTTTCGGCATTCCAATACCTCGATGGATATGTGTATGGGGGAAGTTATGTGCTGGGCACAGGAGGCTTGTCTTCTGGGCTGAGAAGCAGTGGAATGGCCAATCCCTGGCTGACATGGTACGAGTCTAATATCATGAACCTAGGCTTTGAGGCTTCCTTTAAAAACGGATTGATCAATACGGAGTTCGACTGGTTTAGACGCGAACGCTCTGGCCTTCCGGCGACAAGACAAGGTACTTTCCCGACGACATTCGGCGAGTCAATGCCGCAAGAGAATTTAAATTCTGATATCAATACTGGTTTTGAATGGACGGTAGGCCATAAAAATAAAATTGCTGATTTTGCTTATAATGTTTCGGCCAATTTTTCCGTTACACGCATTCGATATGGCTATGTTGAACGTGCAGCATCAACCAACCTTTACAATGACTGGCAGAACAATAACAATGACAGGAATAAGGATATCCGATGGGGGAAGACGGTCGTTGGGCAATTTTCATCTTATGAAGATATTTTAAACTCACCTGTGCAGGATAATAATGGAAATCGATCCCTGCTTCCTGGAGATTTAAAATTCAAAGATGTGAATGGCGATGGTATCATCGATGGGAACGATGTGGAACCGATAGGCCATGGTGCAACACCAAGAATGTATTATGGACTAAACCTGGGAGCAAACTATAAAGGATTTGATATGACCTTATTCTTTCAGGGTGCTGCAGGTCATGATATTTACATCAGCGGAGATATCCTTGATCCGTTTATTCAACAGGGGCTCGGCAATGGATTTGCATTTATGACAGACAGATGGCATCGGGCAGATCCTGCCGATCCGAATAGTGAATGGATTGCTGGCACGATGCCCGCCGCCCGGGTAACTGGCCAGGTGGATAACCGGTCTGATAACTCATGGTCTTTACATAAAGCGGATTATCTACGGTTAAAAACATTGGAAGTCGGGTATTCTCTTCCAAAAAAATGGATAGAGTCTTTAAAGATTGACCGATGCAGAGTCTATTTTAATGCCAATAACCTGCTGACTTTCACGGGGAGTGATGCGTTATTGAAAAATATAGATCCTGAAAGCAATCAAAGCCGATTGCGCTATTATCCACAATTGAAAACGTTCAATTTTGGTATTAATATAGTTTTATAAAACCCTATACTATGAAAATGAAATATTTCAGTCCACTTCTTCTGAGCTGTGCATTTGCACTGAGTTTATATAGTTGTAACGATTACCTGGACCGGGAGCTCACCAGTGGAATTATCACCTCTGATCTCATCTGGAAAAGCCCGCAGGCGATACAGTCTGTATTGGTCACCATGTACGATGAAGGATTAAGATTAGATGAATTTGACGATTGGTTTACCGGGAAATCCAATCTGCTTAATTTGACCTCCTTGTCGGATGAAGCCACAGGAGCTTATCAAAAAGATTATGCATTTAGCAATGCCAATTCGATATATACGTATAGTGATTATGTATTTGAAGATCCGTTTGCGACTAGATATGTGCAGATACGGCGTACCAACGACTTCTTGAAGAAACTGAGTGAGACTACAGTCTTGAGCGACGAGGAGAAGCGCCTAGTCGATGCTGAGGCACGGTGGATACGAGCGATGCAATATTTTGGTTTGGTGAAGCGCTATGGTGGTGTCCCCTTGCTAACGACACCACAAGAATATGTGCCCGGCGATTTTTCGGCATTACAGGTTCCAAGAAATAAAGAATCGGAAGTTTACGATTTTATTATCAGTGAATGTAAGGCGATCAGCGACATACTTCCGGTATCGCGATCTGCAGAAAGTAAATACAGAGCCTCCAAAGGTGCAGCCCTTGCCTTATGGTCCCGTGCTTCGCTGTATGCTGGCTCGATTGCTAAATATGGTTCAAATGCAAATTTAAGTGGCGAGGCAGTAACGCGAGGTTATGTGGGTATAGCAGCCAATGAGGCAACACGTTATTTTACGGAATCTTATAATGCTTCAAAAGAATTGCTGGAGGCCGGCACTTACAGCCTTTATAACAAAAATTCCGACAAAGCAGAGAACTTCTATGAACTGTTTTCCAAAAGTGTAAATGGGAATAACGGGGAATATATCTTTCAGAAAACATTCAATGTTTCAGCGGGAAAAGGTCACATGTGGGATAAGATGAATGCTCCTTTTTCCTATCGTGGTGACGGGTGGGGATGCGGTGTAACACCTACGCTCGAAATGGTCGAAGCATTTGAATACAGTGATGGTAGTGCCGGTAAATTAGCCTTAAAAAATACGGATGGGACACCTCGTAGTTTTGATAGTCCCTACGATCTTTTTGTCGGGAAAGACCCGCGATTGTTTGCTTCCATCTACGTCCCCGGAGCTCCTTTAAAGGGCAGTAAGGTCGAATGGATACGGGGGGTAATTAACGGACAGAACGGCTCGGGACAAAAATATCAGGCGCAGAATCAGCCAGACAAAGATAATGTGGCTACAATTGATGGTGTGAGGTACAATACTTCGGGTAAAGATGGCGGTGCAGACGTTGGGGATGCGTCAAAAACGGGGTTTTATATGCGTAAGTTTTTTGATGAAACTCTCACGGATATGACAAATATTGATGCTAAGCGCTCGGAGACACCTTGGGTGGTATTTCGTCTTGGTGAGATATACCTCAATTTTGCTGAGGCCTGCGTGGAGCTTGGTGGCAAAGATGCAGAAGCTCTTCAGGCTGTAAATAACATTCGTGCACGCGCCGGAATTCAACCTCTTGCAACGATATCTACTGCTAAAGTAAGACAAGAACGTAAGGTCGAACTTGCTTTTGAAAAGCTCCGTTTCTGGGACCTCAAGCGGTGGCGCGTGGCTCATCTGGATGAATCCCAGGGAGGACTTACTAACTATAGGGGTACAGCGTTATATCCTTGGTACAATGTCAAAAGTAAGAAGTATACTTTTGAAACTGGAGTTCCTCCAAAACAAAAGAGATTATTTCTGGAAAGAAACTACTATATCCGCATCAGTCCTACGGACTTGAGCACAAATCCGCAGCTGGTTCAGAATCCGGGCTACGGTAATTAATTTAGATGTATACAATTATGATAAGTATGAAGAATATTTTTTTTATGCTCGGTGTTATGCTTATTGCTGTTATGAACAGTTGTGAAAATGAGATCGATAATATGGAAGCTCCGAATGGCGGACTGCACGGTACCATATATGACATGGAAACTAACAAGCCTATTCCGCTGCCCGTGGAGGGATCGGGTGGCGTACTGGTTTCTTTATTTGAAATAGGGACAAAGGCGACTGCTTCTGTCGATTTCAGGGCGAATGCAGATGGATCTTATACCAATAATAAAGTGTTTAATGGGAAGTACAGGGTGGCCGTAAATGGCCCTTTTATAGGGGTTTGTGAAGGTTATACCACGGTCAATGGTGAGACGCAGTTCGATTTGAAGGCAACTCCTTTTTCCCGTATTACGGCTTCGGCGACTATTTCCGAAAGAAACCGGGTCGAAATAGCATTTAAGGTTGATAAGGCGGACGACTCCTTTACGTTTACCAACGTATCTGTCATGTGGAACTATACGCCGCGGGTAGATGAAAATAATGCTAATTATGTCACAAAGATTGCTAAAGGCAAAATAGATGAAGGTACGCATGTTTTTGAACTGGCCAATGATAAACAGTTTGTCGAAAACTTTTACAAGATCAAGGCAAATGGCAACAAAATCTACGTCAGGGTAAGTGCGACTGTAAACGGAGTCGTCAATTATAGTGATACCATAGAATTGATAGCAAATGACTGATCACATAGCACGCAAAGTGAAAACTAAAAACGAGTCACTGATGAAAAAAATCATAACATTAAGTATAATAGGTTTTTTATTGGTATCATGCAGTAAAAATGAAACCAAGGTTGAAGAGCAGCCTGTAACTGGTGTATCTGTCAAAGCCATGACTTATAACATCTATTCAGCGCAAAAAAAGGGTATAGAGGCTATCGCCGAAGTAATTAAGAAAAATGACCCCGAACTCGTGGGGCTGCAGGAGGTGGAGGTAAACTCCGCCAATCTGAATTTTGATACTGGGAAGCGGCTTTCGGAACTCACTGGAATGCCTTATTATTATTTTGTTAAGGCACGTAACTTGGCACAAGGTGAGTATGGAAATTTGATCCTGTCTAAATTTCCCCTCAAAGAAACGAAAACATATTTGCTGGATGTACTTACATCGGAAGCCAATGCATACATTAGGGCGCTCGGAACTGTCAAGGTAAGCAAAGAAAATATGGACTTTTATTTCGCCGTAACCCATCTGGACCATTTGTCCGATAATGCAAATAGGCTCCATCAAATTGATCTGATCCGCCAATATACCAAAGATCTTGCATTGCCGGTTATTCTGTCCGCAGATTTAAATGCCAAACCTACGGAAGAAGCCTATAAAGTGCTGACCAAATGGTTTACATCTGGGTGCCTCAATGGATATTGCGGTTTTACGGCTGGGACGCCTAAGCCTGATGGAACCATAGACTATCTGATGTATGCGCCAGCAGATGCAGCAGTGACAGAGACATATGATGTTGATTATAGTTCTTATTCGCAATCTGATCATTTTCCGGTCGTTGCAAACTTTTTGATCAAAAATCCATAAAATTTTTACCTAACAAACCATGACAATAATTAGTTTTTTTAAACGGTCAGGTGCCAGAAACCTCTGCTTTGCGGCATTGATGGCATTCAGCATGGGCGTTGTGAGCTGTAATAAAGATCAAGGCAGTGACATGTCTTACCCTGATAAAACTGATGGGGCTCAAATTACACAGTATACGCCGATCTCCGGAGGATCAGCAACTGAAATATCGCTGTACGGAAGCAACTTTGAAACAGACCTGACAAAAATTAAGGTGACCATAAATGATAAGGATGCGACGGTATTGAGTTCAAATGGACGTATTATTACGGCCCGCATTCCACAGAATGCCGGTTCTGGAAAAGTCAAATTGACCATTGGCGGGAAAGAATATATTTACAAACAGGCTTTTGAATATGGCTACCAGACTGTAGTCTATACGTACTTGGGAAGTACCAAGGACGATATGGATGGGGACTATGCCCAAGCCAAATTGTCGGGGCCACGATATTTGAAATGGAGCAAGGATAATGCGCTTTATTTTGTCGAAGAGGGAGCAAGCAGCCGAGATAACTTCGCAGCACTCCGTGTAGCATCAAATAACAATGTGACGACCTTACTCAAGGCTTCTGAAAGTCCTTTGTTCGAACGCCTCCGGGCTTTTGACTTTTCAATGGATCAGAGTACATTGTTTCTTACTAATGACAATAACGCAAATGGCTCCATGGGCCTGGGCAAAATGACGAAATCTTCAGGTAAGTACAACAATTTGACGGCTTTGTCAGCGCAAGGGGGATTGACCGCTGTCGCAACTAACCCAGTGACAGATGAGGTATTCGTGGGAGTATATTCCGGGGGAAAGATATGTCGATTAAAACCCGATGGTAGTCTGGAGGGACTGTTTGGTGTCAATTCAAAAAATGTGAATATCATGGACATCATTTTCTCTAAGGATGGTCAAACCATGTATATTTCTGGCGCTTACAATGCACACAGTGTTTATCGTGTGCCTTATGACATAAGCACCAAGAGTTTTGGAACAGTACAGGTACTTGCTGGACCAAATGCCAATACAACGGGGAATGCGGTGGGAAATGGAGAATCTGCCCGGTTTAACACTCCTGCACAGATGGATCTGGATAACGAAGGAAACTTATATGTTGCCGATCGTAAAAACCATTGCATTCGAAAAATTACGACCACCGGTACGGTAACTACTTACGCGGGTACTGCGGGTACAAATGGCCTCCAGAACGGAAACGCTTTATCAGCAAAATTTTATGAACCCGAAGGCCTGCAATTTGGTCCTGACGGCGCATTGTACGTCGCTGACACCTGGAATCATGTTATTCGAAAAATAGTTATAGAATAACTAAAATATGTTTTACCAAATTCTTACTTAAATTAAAGAATAGGATCATGATGATAGCTTTGTCTATTGCAAGAAATCTAAACTTGCGTCTTCTACTGTTTGCTTTAATCACCACTGTTCTGGTGGCTGTAAGCGCGAATGAAACTTCTGCTCAAAAATTGAGCGGTGAAGTTGAGATCAAAACGATGACCTACAACATCTACAGTGCTCGAAAAATGGGTATTGAAGCTATTGCAGCGGTAATCAGAAAGGTCAATCCCGATGTAGTCTCTCTACAAGAAGTAGAGCGCAATACCGATGTGAATCCGATGGATTTTCCAAAGGAAATAGCGGCGTTGACGGGAATGAAATATTATTTTTTTGCACATGCGCTCACCCTGAAGAAAGGAGACTATGGAAATGTTATCCTTTCAAAATATCCGCTTTTGCAAACAAAGTCCATTCATTTGGGGGTTGCTGATGATGGGGATGATACGCGATCTTTTGGATATGCGTTGCTGGAAAAGGATGGTAAACAGTTTTATTTCGCCACGACTCACCTGGGCTATAAAAAGGAAGATGCCACCCGTTTAAAACAGATCAACGAGATTTTGAAGGAAATTAAAAATTTAAAGCAGCCGATCATTTTAGGGGCTGACTTGAATTCTCGGCCTAATTCGCAGACGATGCCGGCTTTGCAGAAATGGTTTACTTTGCCTTGTCAAATCTCAAATTGTGAATGGACCGTACCGACTCCAAAGCCTACATATACCTGTGACTGGTTAATATATGCACCTCACCAGGCTTTTGAAGTTAAGGACTACGCGGTTCAATTTTGGGCGGACAAAGAGTCAGACCACTATCCAGTTGTGGGAACATTTAATCTGAAATAGTCTTAGTGAACGCTATAGTCGTAATTGTTTCATGTTAACCAAAAGATATAAATTATGAGAAAATTAATTTATGGACTGCAGCTGGCACTTCTGTCCACCTGCATCTTTGCAGCTTGTGCGAAAGATTTAACAAATTCATCACCGGCTGACGAAACGCTGTCCTTACCAACCGAAGTACAAAGTTCAACAACAATAGCCGGAAGCGGGGGGTACGTCATGATGACTTTTAATATCCGGCAGGATGCACCCGATGCGGGAAACCGTGCATGGACGGTCAGGCGATCTTTGGTCAAAGAAAGAATCTTGGAACATGACTGTGATATAGTCGGAGTTCAGGAAGCTTTAGGAAATCAGATGGACAATATGGCCTCAGATCTACAAGGCTACAGCAAAGTGGGCACAGGACGAGAAGGAAATAGTTCTTCTGAGCACTCTGCCATATTTTATAAAAACACAAAATTTAATGCTTTGGAAAGCGGTACATTTTGGCTGGCGCCTGGAGCACCTACAGCTCCGGCCGGACCAGCCTGGGATGCTGCATACAAGCGCATCTGTACCTGGATAAAGCTTCAGGATAAACAGACGGCAATGATCTTTTATGTATTTAATACGCATTTTGATCATAAGGGTGCTGATGCTAAGGTTAACAGTGCAAATCTTCTGTTGACCTATATGCAAAACAAAATCGGCGATCTTCCGGCGGTACTGATGGGCGACCTAAATGCAAATCAAAATTCTGCCGCATATAGTGTGCTTAATAGTCCGTCATGGTTAGAAGAAAGCTGGAATATCGCTGGTTCTAAGTCGCCTGCATTACGTGTTACCGGTAATGGATGGAACATTAGCCCAAGCGGGGATAGTCAGATCGACCATATCTTTGTTACCGGTCAATGGTCAGTTTCCTCCAGGTTAGTCGATTGGTACCATAAAGATCCGGGAGAAATATTGCCATCTGATCATTTTCCTGTTATTGCCCGTTTAAAAATCGATGGAGTAAGTATTTTCAAAGATGCACACTATGGTGGTAAGGGAGTTTTCTTGCCGAGAGGAACTTATAACTTAGCTGACCTGAATGCAAGGGGTATTGAAAATGATTGGGCATCCTCAGCAAGGGTGCCAGATGGGCTTACATTGACGATCTATGAACACCAGAATTTTGCGGGGCTCAGCTGGGCGCTGACTACGGATACGCCGCTGTTTTCTCAATTGACACCAACGGCCAATGATAAGGCTTCTTCAATGAAAGTGCAATAATTGCTGATTCCGCTCTTTTTAAAATAATCTTCTGTCGATCAGTTATTGCGGCCGATCGGGAGGAGATTATTAAGTTTTTCTTTCAGATGATCCTCTTTCTTTCATCACGGAGGGTATCACTACATGACTCGGATTGTCCCTTATCGGTCTCTCTATCTGCTTTAGCAATAGTGATATGATGTTGTTGCTCAGTTCTTCCAGCGGCTGGCGTATGGCCGTGATCGCTGGAGAGATCAGGTTAAAGGCTTCATGATCATCAAAGGAGACAATCCCGAAATTCATTTTCGTGCTAGTGTTTAGCTCATTTATTGCCGTCAGTCCTGCTAAACAGAGATAATTGGTTGCGAAGATGATCGCATCCAATTCCGGATTGCTTTCAAGAAAATCCTTGATAAGCTGCTGTTTTATTGCTTTTTTGTTTTCAAAGGATATATAGGCCACTTTAGGATCAATGGCTAATTTTTCCATCGTCTCTTTATAGCCTAATAATCGGTCCTGCATCTGGCTCTGTGCAGATTCGAGCGTAACGAATCCAATGTTCCGAAAGCCTCTGTCATAAAGATGCATACAAGCTTCTGTCATTGCTTCCCTGTTGTTTGTTCCGACGAAATCTACACCGTCTACCGGATCCCGGTCAAAAAGAACAATTGGGGTATGTTCATCGACCATTTCTTTCACTATATTTTCTATTCCTTTGGTCGGCGCGATAATATAACCATCTAAATGGCTCCGTCTGAAAAAATTGATCATCTCAATGGCTGTATTCGTATCACCGAGGGTACTGCTGTACATTATTCGATAACCTTTCGTTTTGGCTAAATTTTCGATCATAAGCGCTATTGGGCCAAAGAAAGAATCCGAAATATCTTCAACAATAAGTCCGATACTGCTGCTGCGGCCTGTTGCGAGACTTTGAGCTAAGTGATGAGGATAAAAACGAACCTCCCTGACATAATCTAAGACCTTAGCCTGTAATTCTTTACTGATGCGCCTTTCATCAGCTTTTCCGTTAATTATCAATGAAACGGTGGACTTTGCTATATTTAAGTGTTTCGCAATGTCATTTATCGAGATCTTTTTATTTTCCATATATTCTAAAGCTTAAAAATATAGATTTTTATCCACTCGCATCCATAACAGTCCAAAAACATTTGATCTATTATTTTTGCCTTAAAATTAGTTGTGTTTTTAAGGTTGCCTTTGGTTAAGGGGCAAGTTTGAGGCCACAAAATATGTGAGACTGCGGCTTCCATTTTATTGAACGCAATTATAATTCCTGCTTTTTTATATAAGTTTGAAGTTGGAGAAATCGGTAAATTTACGGTGGAGGATAAACGAAATTTTGAGTAAAAGTTTTGAAAGGGAGGATGAAGAAATTGAGCAATTGTAAATAAGTAGTTTTGAAATTTATAGTTAATCAGCTATTCCAACTTGCATGTAGAGTAGCTGATTTTTTAAAAACTATTTATCGCTTCACAAATCCAATACCGCTGATGCTTGCTGAGCCTCCTGTCGTTAACGGCTGAGATACTGTATTCCAGACCACCGGATTAATTTGATCAGTGGTGATGGTTTCCTGGACCATGACGCTGGTGGTACCACTGTTTAGAACAAAAGCATTATAACTGCCTAAAGCACCCATCAAAGCCGTAACATCATTTAAGCTGATGCCTACCGAAAAAGTTGGTGTCGCCACGGTCAATAACCAAGGCATAGATGTTTTATTATCCGCGGATAGTCCGTTGGCTGTCACAGCTTGAACGACCGCTGCTGTAGTCAAAACGTTATAACCCCTGTAACGAACCCAGTTGGTGCCGGATAACAGTCCGCCAAATTGATTCAGGTCATAGGGCTCAAAAGTAAATTTGGTGGTGTCCGTACAATTGCCAATGTAAGGTGAAAACACGATTTCTCTAGTCTTAATGTGAAAAAAAACAGATGCAGTTGATGCGATGCAACTCAGGAATCTAACTCGATACCATCTTCAGCTTCAGGAACAAAAGACAACACTTGGCAATATCAGGCACAGCAAGAACTGCCACATGATATCCAAGTATTTATTACCAAGATCAACAAAAAACTCATTACTAAGATAGATAAGGAAATCTAAAGATGCCTGAAAGAAATTAAGAAAGCTATCGAAAAGGAAGATGTATTGAAAGAGCATGTAAGAAAGGTTTTGACGATAAGAGGTGTAAGATTGATTACGGTAGCAACGATATTAGCTGAAACAATGGGTTTTGAGCAGTTTCATAATTCAAAACAATTGGTTAGGTATTCAGGCAATGATGTAGTACAAAGAGAATCTGGCACCTCGATTAAAGGCAAGACTAAGATACCTTTTTCATTTAGGTAGATATGGGGTACGAAAGGAGATATTATTTTGTTGTTGTCTAAATAAAATGATTAACTTTATGGAAACCAATAGCCTCATTATGAAGTTTCCATTACTTTCTTTTTTTTCTTTCTTCTTTTTATCATTTGCTACAGCTCAATCATCAGCTGAAAAACCGCTTAAAATCGATCCAAATGACTGGATAATGGAAAAGCTGGCTAATGCTAAAGTGAAAAAGAATCTAGTGTCGTATAAAAACAATTTTTTCCAATTTGATACTGTACGTGTAATTGGATTTATCGAAGATTATAGTCCTGCACTAGAATTTACAAGTGGTATTATTTATAGCAGTAATGAGTTGACTCGTGAAGATTATCCGACTACCATACAGGTTTATCCTGATGGCCGTTTTGAGGCGAGCTACTTGGCCACGCACCCGACAACGAGTTACCTTATTTTCAAAAATAACCAATTTAAATTTTATATCGAACCGGGACAAACGCTAGCCTTGCGATTTAGAGTTACAGCAGATGAGAATTTAGCGTTAATAGGTTTTGAAGGCCCTCTTGCTGCCGAGAATCAGCAGTTCAGAGGTTTTGATTGGAAAAATAATCAACGTGCCTTTTATCGGGGTATGGAAAGCCGTTTGAAAGAGCAACCGATTTCAGCAATAAAAAAGCAAATCTTGACAGCGTGGGATTCGGTACAAAATGAAGTAAACGGACGGCTAAAAAAATCAGATTTTTCACCAAAAGTAAAAAATCTGATCCAAACGGATGTTGCGCTCATATACGCAGTACAATTGATGGATATGCAAATGTATCGAAAGGATTACCTAAGGCACAATCCTACAAATGCCTTCCTAAAAGAACCTCTACCCAGTGATTATTTCAATTTTATAGCTCGCTTAGACCTAAATGATCCGGCCATTTTGGCACTGGGTGACTTTTCAACCTTTATCAACCGATTCGAATATTCGACACTATTTAGTCGTGATGTCTATTATGATGCCTTAAATAGTCAACGTAAAGGGAATTTATATTTGGTATTGGATTCGGCAAATCGAAACTCTAACCCAACAATAGCCAACACGTTGGTCTCCGAAGTTGCGAAACTACGTACCTTGCAGTCGGCATTAAATGGTGCGGCTGATACCGCAGGGATAACAAAAACTACAGAACAATTGTTGGCCGTGTTAACAAATAAAGATTTAAGGGATGAAGCGCTCAAACTGGCAGATCGTGTAAAGAAGTCCAGAAACGGTTATTTACTGCCCCATACTACTGCTGCGGCCGTCTTTAAGAACATGACAGATAAATACCGTGGTAAAGTCGTTGTCGTAGACTTTTGGGCAGAGTGGTGCGGTCCGTGCCGCTCCTGTATTGAATCAACGCAAGGGAAACGCTTAAAACTCAAAGATAATCCGAATTTGGTTTTTGTTTTTGTAAAAGATATTGAGGGGACTCCAGATATGGAGTTTTATAAAGATTATATTGTTAAAAATAGCATGTTTGAATCCTATCGAATTTCTGCCGATGAATATAGGGCATTGCGCGAATTATTTAAATTTAACGGAATTCCGAGGTACATACTGATGGATCCTGATGGTAGAATTAGAAATGATAATTTCCAAATGCATAATCTGACAACTGAGCTTCCAAAAAATTATCCACAGCTGTTTACGTATCAATTGATGCAAGGAATCAAATAATTCGAGAACGGGCACTTATAGGTAAATATTGTATCTTTGTTAATAAGGATACTGTACTCCAGTTTGATGAAATAGGCCTAAGTGATAAGATAACCATTATTTCATCTTAATTTAATAGTAAATAGAAGAAATTAGCGGAAAGTTTCTACTCAGTTTTATGTCTTGGATTGGATTTATACAAGGTAATCAAAGTTCATTTAAGGAAATCTACGATGCGTATATCGATGATTTGTATATCTATGGTAAACAATATCATTTTGATAAGGAGACCGTACTGGACTGTATCCATGATCTTTTCGTAAATTTATTCAATAATCCCAAAATTGCAAAAGAAGTTAATGTTAAGTATTATCTTTTCGCTGCGCTACGCCGTAAGTTGCTCATGATCAAAGTACAAACAGTAGCTATCGACGGCCTCTCAGAAGATATCAGCTGGACAAATAGCCACGAACTGGAACTAATTAATGATGAGGTGGAAGCTAAAGTTGTAAAGGTGATCAAAGAAAAGGTAGATGCATTACCTAAAAGACAACGTGAAGCGCTTTTTTTAAGATATTATCTTGATTTCACCTACGATGAGATTGCTAATATGATGGGGGTAAATGTGGAGACTTGTCGAACACTTACTTTTAGGGCTATCAAGCAATTAAAAGTCGAATTGAACCCGATTGAGCTCTTTACTATCTTTTATATTTTTTTTTATAAATTTTAGTCTATGTTTTCAAGAATTGTGCTCTATATCTTTAAAAGCATAGTTTGTGAAAACCAAAAAAGAAAAAATTAAACATATATTTGATATTGTGCCCGAAGACTGTCTTACTGAAGACGATAAGGCGCAACTCTTTCAACGGATTGTCCACAGTACAAATAATAGCCGCCGGAAAAGATGGTTTGCCTATGTAGGCTCAATTGCTGCTGCGGCTTGCTTATTGATCTGCTTCAAATTATTTTCCCCTTCTAATACCAATGCGGATACAGAACTTGATATCGGGAAAATAGCCGCTATTAGCCAAACTTTCATTAAAAATAACGATAGCTTGCAACTCATTTCTATCGATCCAGCTGCTGAAAACCATGCCATTTCTTTTTTGAAAGTGAATGATCGCCCCGATATATTGAATTTGCTAACTCCTAATAATGCCGGAGAAACTGTTCGTTACAATACGGTATTTGTCCCTTATGGCAGGAGACAGGAATTTACCCTCCCGGATCAGTCTAAAGTATGGTTAAATGCGGGATCTTACCTTACTTATAACCCGGATATGCAAAATAAACCGCGCGAGGTCTACCTCAATGGAGAGGGCTATTTTGATGTGGCTCATACAGGCACAACCTTTATCGTGAAGACAAAAAATGCTGCAGTTAAAGTGCTTGGGACGACATTTAATGTTTCTTCCTATGAGGAGGATAAAAGAATGTCAATTGAATTGATAACAGGAAAAGTGGAACTCAGTAGCCCGCATTTCGATCATATCACCATGACTCCAGGACAGTTTATTGCTTATGACCTTCAACAAAATAAGATGCTGATCGATAATAGTGGTGATGGGAATGAAATATTGTGGACAAAAAAACAGCTTGTACTCGATCGCTTGTCAACCAAGGAACTGATCAGAAAATTAGAAAGAATCTATAACGTGAAAATTCATACGGATCAAACTGTATTGGAAAAAACGACTATTTATTCTGGAAGGATCAATCTGGATGTAAATATACTGACGTCTTTAAGTAACATTTATGAACTTAGAGATTATACGATAACACAACTAGAAAAGGAGGTCTGGATTAAAAGCAATTGATTATTTAACCATAAAATTGGATAAAGAGGAATTGCCGTCCCCTTTATCCGTTAAAATTAAACGTTTCTAAAAATTTAATTTCATCAAAATTATGAAAAAAAAACAGGTGGGACAAAATCTCTCCTCAGGACAACTATTGTCACCTAAAATTAGGTATAACATGAAGATAGGATCCCTTGCTATTACAGGCGTATTGCTTTCTGTAAGTGCACTTGCGTTTCCCCAGCGGATAACGCTCAAAATGAAAAATGCACCATTGAAACATTTTTTGCAGTCGGTTCAGAAACAGACTGATGTGGCGCTGCTTTATCCAGAAAATTTATTATCCGGCAAACGGGTAGATATTGATATTGATAAAGAGGAGTTGCTGCCGGCCTTAAGGCAGGTTCTCCAGAAATTTAATTTAAATATTACGCAGGGAGTAGGACAGCTAACGGTGGTTCCGGGGAAAGGGCTGAACACTGCAAGTGAGGATAAACGGTCAGTCTCACAAGAAAAAATTGTTGTCAAAGGACGTATTTTTAACATGCAGGAACCACCACTTCCTTTGGCAGGTGTAACGGTGTCTGAAAAGGGGGGGATGGCCAAGAGCGTATCGGACAACGAAGGTTATTATTCGCTGGAGATAGTCAAAGGTAGCCGCCTGCAGTTTACTGCTGTGGGCTATCTTTCTAAAGAGGTGTTGGTGAATAAAGCCGAAGCAAACCTCACGGTATCACTCAAAGAGAACGTCTCTGATCTGGATGAAGTCGTAGTCGTGGGAATGACAGAAATGCAAAAAAAGCATATTGCTAGCTCCGTGGCTTCTTTGGATATCAAATCAAATATTGAAGGGAAACCTATTACTAATCTCTCGCAATCATTACAGGGGGGCGTAACAGGCCTTACGGTACAGCAGGGGTCTGGCTTGCCGGGCGGAGATGCCGCCAGTATCAAAATTCGGGGTATTTCTACCTTGAATAATTCGGATCCGTTGGTGCTTGTCGATGGTGTACCGATGGATATGAACCATATTGATCCCGTTACAGTAGAAAGTGTGACTATATTAAAAGATGCAGCGGCAGCGGCGATATATGGAGCGAGGGCAGCGAATGGAGTTATTTTGGTTACAACGAAACGTGGAAAAGCTGGACAGATCAATGTTTTGTATGACGGATATTATGGACAACAATCTCCAACAATCCTTCCGGAGTTTGTTGATGCGCCAACGTACATGCGCATGTATAATTATGCCCAGGTGGCATCAGGCGGACAAATACTTTATACGGATGAGCAGATCAGTAAAACCGAATCCGGTGAAGATCCCATCACTTATCCAAATACCAACTGGACGGATATCGTTATTGATGAAAATAGTCCCTTGACTTCGCACTCCTTGGCCGTCAGCGGAGGAAATGATGTTGCGCGTTTTGCGGTTACAGGAAATTACATGTACCAGAAAGGTATGTTGGCCCTCAATAAAATGGACCGTTTTAATATTCGGGCAAATACCTCGGTATCGCTTTCCAAGCGTTTTTTGATTAATCTGGATGTATTAGGTATCAGGCGGAATACTTTATACCCTAACAGGACCATAGACAACGGGGGCAGCAGAATACTGGACGATCTATATCGCCTGCCGCCAACGGTATTGCCTAAATATCCACAAGAGGAAGGCTGGCCAGCAATTTATGGTCGATACGCTGATATTGTCAATCCATTAGCTTATGAAGAGGTCGGCGGTACCATTGGTTATCAATATGACCAGGCAACAATCAATCTACAGCCAAAATGGTCTATTACTGACAATTTAAATTTACGGGGGCAGTTTAGTTACCGGCTGAATAGTGATGTGTATAAACAGAATAGAGATAATTTCTATTTCTTTGACTATTATACCAAGCAACTGGTGCAGACATGGGCGGTGCAGCGGAATGCTTATTCAGAGACAAGAAACACTTATTACTATCTGAGCGGTGCTCTAGACTACAACAAGACATTCAAAAAGCACAATATTTTTGCAATGGGTGGTTTTTCTGTCGAAAAATTTAATGATGGTTATTGGAAAGAATCATCCTTGGTATCCAGTTATGCCAAGGCAAATTATTCCTATGATAATCGTTACTTGGCCGAACTGTCGTTTCGTGCAGATGGCTCGTCCAAATTTGGTCCTGGAAAAAAATATGGTTTTTTCCCCTCATTAGCACTAGGCTGGAATCTGCATAATGAACGCTTTTTCCATGTGGATGCCATCAGCAACTTAAAGCTGAGAGCTTCCTATGGTCAGCTGGGCAATGAAAATATTGGCCTTTACCTCTATCAAAATCTGATTAACGCAACGAATGGATTGGAGTCTGTGTGGGGAAACCCCAATATTACCTGGGAAAAGGTGAATATTCTCGATTTGGGTTTGGATATGTCTATCTTTAAGAATAAACTTTCACTGACTTTTGATTATTATGATAAAAGGACAAATGATGTTCTCCTTAAACCTACTGTCGCTCCTTCAGGCGCTATTGGTTCTGCTCCTTTAAATGCGGGTAAGGTGAGCAATAAAGGCATGGAACTGTCGTTGAATTATAATGATAAGATCGGTGACGATTTTAGTTTTTCCATAAGACCGGGTATTTCTTATAATAAAAATAAAATTACGGAACTATTGGGTGGTCCATATTATTCGGGAATCTCCACGAATGAGGTTGGTTATGCTATTAAAAGCCATTACGGTTATGTAACCGACGGTATTTTGCAGTATGATGATTTTGCCGCGGACAAGAAAACTGCCCTGGTTCCGGCGCTCGCCGGTGAAGGTCCCGGAGATATCAAATACGTGGACTTAAATGGTGACGGAGTGATTGATGAGAATGATCAAAGAGTAATTGGAGACCCTACGCCTCGCGTCAATTATTTCAGCAATGTGAGTTTTAGTTATAAAAATTTTTATTTTGAATTCTTGTTGCAGGGAGCTGGCAACCACGATTATTCAGCTAATCTGGGGGGAAAATCTGCGGGGTATTTATGGCACCCGCTTAATTTAAGTGCATCGGGAGGGATTCCAACGACTTATCGGGCAGCCAATACATGGCGCGAAAATAATCAGGATGCTATCTATCCACGTTTGCTGGCAAATCCCGCAAACAATATCCTGCGTAGTGATTTTTGGTTGTTTAATGCCAAATATCTCCGTGTCAAATTTATTCAGGCGGGGTACCGATTTAATAATGCTAACTTGAATAAATATGGGATAAAAAATGCGCGTCTATATGTTAATACGCAAAACCCATTTCTCTTTACAAAGTTGAAAATGGCAGATCCCGAATCGCAAGGTGGATCTTGGACTTATGGTATGATGCGTATATTTTCTATTGGACTAACGGCTAATTTTTAAGAAAGATGAATACGATAAAAACGAAAATAAAAGTTTTTGGCCTACTGCTGATGGCCATGTTAAATAGCTCGTGCGAAAAATTCCTGACCGTTGACAGCCCTGACGGCGTGTCTGACGGGCAGTGGTGGAATACGGAGACGGATGGATATAATGCCTTGGCAACGGTGTATGCTGGAATCCCTGGGGGAAGTTCGGGCCGAAATATCATGTACTATGCAGGTCTTACCGATGAAGCAGTACAGCGGGGCGACTTCAAGGGCGAGTACGATGGTTTTACAAGGGGCTTGGCATCTAGTCGCTGGGGAGTGTCCAGTAGTTTGTGGGCAGATGATTATACCTGTATCCGTAGAGCCAATAGATTCTTGGAAAATATAGACGGAGCCTATATAGATGCCGAATTGAAAGAAAGAATGAAACTGGAGGCAAGGGCCCTGCGGGCTTACTATCATATGGAGTTGATGCTGGTTTTTGGAGATGTCCCTTTATTGACCAAATCTCTCACACCAACGGAAAATCAATCTTTTCGTACGCCGCAAAAAGAGGTATATGATTTTGTGGTCGCCGAGCTGCAAGACTGTGGAGCAAAGCTGCCGGCGACGTATGTAAATGCTGATCGGTGGCGCATGACCAAAGGTGTTTGTCTCTCCCTGCTATCTCGTCTGGGATTGTATTATAAGGATTTTGAACTGGCTAAAACTGCCGCAAAACAGGTAATTGACTCCAAAGTGTATAAACTCTGGATAAGCACAACAAACAAAAGTGATAGTTATTCAGAACTCTTCAGCTATGCTGGTGAGCTAAATGATGAACGGATATTTTTCAAAGAAAATGGCTGCTCTAATGCCTGGACATCTTTTGCACCTTTTGGAATTGGCGGCGAAACGTACCTCTCACCAACCAATACTGTTGTCAATAATTATGAGACGAAACAAGGGAAGACTATTCAGGAGCTTGGGCGTGACTCAACACTGATCTATCAGCAAAATCCAAATTATAAAAATAATAGGGATCCGCGCTTGTCAGCTTCCATATTTGTGCCGAATGATAAGTTTCAAAACCAATATGCGCTAGATCCATTTTACAATCCAACAGATAAAATAGGTGAGACCAAGTCGACAGCGACGGGGTATTGGATAAAAAAATACATTGATGCCAGAGATAGACAGGCCAAAAGCGGTAGTCTTGATTTTATGATCATCCGCTATGCGGAGATATTGCTCAACTATGCCGAAGCAATGATTGAAACCGGGCAATGGAATAACCCCGAAGCGCTGGCGGCGATTAATGAAGTGCGGGCAAGAGCTGCGATGCCGGCAGTGAATAGCGGTTTATATGGTACGCAGGTCAAAATGCGTGAATTGATCCGCCGTGAACGTCAGGCAGAAATGGCTTTCGAAGGAGGACGTTATTTTGATATCCGCCGTTGGGGCATCGATGAAGCAGTAATGAATGGAGAGGTCTTTGGGGCAACAAATCCCAAAACAGGAGAATTGGTAAGGGTACAGAATCGCACCTACAAAAGAAATAGGGAGGGGCTATGGCCAATTCCTGAGGTGGAAATGATTGCCAATCCAAATATGGTACAAAATCCAAATTATTAAATGTGTATTTACAGATGAAAAAGAAAATAAAGATAATCTTACTAAGCTTGCTTTTTCTGCAGACTGCTATAGTGTTACATGGTTGCCGCAAGACCTATAGTCCCGGTGATTGGAATCTGCTGCCGGCGAAAGAGCCGGAAAAACCGCAAGAAACGGATGATACACCGACAAAAAGTTTTAAGGTAATGTCCCTAAATATGAATGTAGGGACCTCGATCGCCAATTTTGATGTCATGGTAGAGCTAATCAAGGAATATGATCCTGATCTTTTGTTTTTGAGACAGGTTGATAGTGCGACTACCAGAGCTGGGAAAGTCGACCGGCCGGGCGCCATTGCTAAAGCATTGAATATGCAATCTTTCTTCAGAAAAAATATAGATTACCAAACTGGGGGATTCGGAAACGCAGTATTATCAAAATTTCCGATCAAGGATAAATTCAGTCAGTTGTTAAGTCGGGAAGAAGGGAATACGGCAGAGTTACGGAGCATGACGATGATTAAGGTCGAAATACAGGAAGGACATGAGTTGTACTTTGCGGGTACCGAACTTGATCCTTCTGTCGCCAATAACAGGGCGCTTCAGGTCGTTGATCTGCTCAATGCCACAGAGAAGCTTACCCAACCTGTGATTTTAGTAGGAAATCTGAATGAACAGGAATCGGCAAATGGCCCTGTGCTGTCTTATCTCAAAGGGGCTTTTACCTTTGGTTGCTTAGGCACTGGATGCCCTTGGAATGCTCCGAAAGATAAACCGACAGGCGTATTTGACTATATTACTTTTAAGGATGGTAATGAAAGGTTGCAATTGAGTAACTACGGTACATTCTCGAAATCTGCAAATACCTTTTTACCCATGACGGCAGAATTCAAATTAAAACTTCCAAAATAGATCATACAATGAAAAAGATTATTCTTGGAGCCTTGGCTCTTTTACAATTATTTAGCTGCAGCGGGGATGAGAACCCTGAGTTGCCGCTCGCAGCAAAGAAGAAGCTGGTTGCCATGACCTATAATATTCACCATGGAGCACCCGAAAATTCGGATGTCATCAATTTGTCGAATATTGCTACGGTGATAAAAAACAGCGGGGCTGAACTTATTGCCCTCCAGGAGGTGGATGTTAATGTGGGTCGCTCGGGCAACGTAAATCAAGCTGCAGAATTGGCAAAACTTTTGGGTATGGAATACTATTTTTCTAAATCTATTGATTACAATGGTGGGGAATATGGGGTCGCTATACTTAGCAAATATCCGTTGTCCAATAAGCGCCGGGAATTACTGCCCATGCCAACGGCTGGAGAGCAAAGAAGTATTGCTTTGGCTACGGTAACTTTGCCTAATGGCAAAAATATTGACTTTGCGGCCACTCATTTTGACCTCAACGTGCCCAATCGTTCAGCTCAGGCCGCGTATCTTAATGAGATGAGTGGTGACCTTAATAAGGAATTGTTTGTAGGGGGAGACTACAATGCAGAATCGACAACCGCTGAAATGCTTAAGTTACAGGAAGGCTTTAGGCTCTCTTGCATGAGTACCTGCCCGCTATCTTTTCCTGTACGCAATCCAGCTAAAGCAATAGATTTTGTGATATTTAATCCCAAAGCTGCAACAACATATACATTGGCATCAGCTGTAGCCCTGACTGGTCAATATGCTTCAGATCACTTGCCAGTAGTTGTAGTCTTTCAGTATGAATAAAAACTAGGTTACAGGACATTAAAGTTGAAAGCAAGATTGAAATGCTTAGGGAGGTAGAATTTACAATTGTTGAAATCTGCCAAAAGCTTGGTATGGCCAAGCCTGAGGTTGAGAAGTATTTCAAAGGAATAGAGAAACTGTAATAAAGTAGTTTGAAGTTTATATTTATTTAATTTATTGAAGCCATTTCCGAAAGGGAGTGGCTTTTGTAATTGGTAGCTGTTTTATGCGGCAAATCCTATTTAAGAATAAAAAAATGGCTTTTGTGGAAAATAATTGAAATTTTTGATCTCACGTCTAAGCCGTGTTCTAAGCCGATCCCTATTCTGTATATATGTCTAGAATATTCCTAGCAGTTGTTTTTAAGTCGTTAATTAAACTACTGGGTGCTATAACTTTCACATCATTTCCATACGATAGCAATTCCATAAAGAAATCGTGTGTGAGGAATAGTTTCAGTTTTACACGGACTTCATCATCGTTATCGATTAGCAGCATTTGTGATTCATGTAAGGGTAATGATTTGATATATTTCCCTTGCAAAGGGTTGAATGATAAGGTGACTTCCTCTGGTTTGTCACTATTCGGGCCTATAATACCGAAGCAGTATCTATAATGCTCGTTAACATCAAAATTTTTCGGAAATTCAAACTTCTTTTTCAATATTTCCAATTCGTTCAGTCGATCAAGTGCGAAACATTTGATTTTTTCGTTTTTAAGGTCCTTTGCCAATAGGTACCACCTGTTTCTAAATTCCTTCAAGGCATAGGGTTCAACATGACGGTCAGTCAATCCATCTTCCCAATATTTTTGATAGACAAACTTGATCTGGATATGATTTTTAATGGCATGCAATAAGCCGTAAAGATGCTCCGTACCCTGTGGCTTTCGCTTTCAAAGTGGATATAGTTCGATAATCTGTCCGTGAGGTTCAAGGCATTGAATATGTCGAAAGCTTCCAATATCCGTTCGTTCAACTCGGGTTGTTCTGCCTGGTCAATGTAATAAACCTTTTGGATAAAGTCGTATTGGATATCGATATTATAAATGGAGAAAATATCTTTTCTGTCCCGCTGAAATGTACGTATAGATACGTTAAAATCATATTCTTGTATCTCAGACTCTGTAGTGGCAGTTTACGCAGTACATCTTTCGATCGTGAAATATGAAAAATAAAAAAGGTTTTCAATCGGGGAGATGAAAACCTTTAAATAACCAATTATAAACCTAATAAGGTGTTGTAAATATAGGTTTTTTTATTGTTTTCGCAAAATTAATCTATTTTTATTTTGTTTTTTACTTGTTTTTCTTCTATTTCTTTTGTTTTTAATGTGTGATTTCTGTTTTTTTTCTTTTATTTTTCCGTTAATATCTGTTAATGTTATTTTTTTTGTTTTTATCGCTTATATTTTTGTGTAATAATGTATTTTTCAATTTTTATTTTGAAAAGTTATTGATTTTTGGTGTTGTTAGTGTCTTTTTTTATAGCGGGATCAATGCTCATGGGTGCTAAGCAAAGTGCATGGCCGTATTCTTCACTGTTTATTTAACCAATCTTTCTCAAAAAAAAACAAACGTTAGGCTTTCTTAGCAGTTATACTTTAATGAGAGACAAATTTTGAACGCAAAGAAAGAACAGCATGATAAACGAAACATTAATTCAACTTTCACAGAAATGGCCTTCATGGCTCTGGAATATTGCATTAATTCTATTTTCATTTTTAATTGGTTTCCTGATCAAACTGATTTTTATGCCGCTTTTACGCAGGCAGGCCATTCAGCAGGAGTCTTATAGCCTATTCCGTTCCTTTGTGAGGCGCTTTAACCGGGTGCTGAGTGTGTTTATCCCATTGATTGTTTTTAACAGCTTATTGCCGTTTGCCCAATTTAACGAACGGACGTTTCGCGTGGTCAGTAAAACTAATGAACTTTTGCTGGTCAGTTTTTTTGCCATCGTGCTGATACAGGGGATCAAGGTTTTTGAAGACTACCTCTACCATCGTTTTGATATCAACAAGGAAAATAACCTGCGGGAACGGAAGATCAGGACACAAATTGTTTTTATCCGAAAAGTGGTGGTCACTCTGATCATCGTAATTTCCTTGGCAATCATCCTACTCAGTTTTGATAGCATGCAGAAGATCGGCGCCGGCTTGCTCACAGGGGTGGGGGTTGGCGGAATTATCATCGGTTTTGCAGCACAGAAATCTTTAGGGAACCTGCTCGCCGGTTTTCAGATCGCTTTTACACAGCCTATTCGTATGGATGATGTATTGGTAGTCGAAGGGGAATGGGGTCGTGTAGAGGAAATCAATCTGACCTATGTTGTCGTCAATATCTGGGACAAACGCCGTTTGGTATTGCCCATTACATATTTTATTGAAAAACCTTTCCAGAATTGGACACGTACGACCTCTGAGATATTAGGTACTGTATTTATCTATACAGACTTTACCGTACCTGTGCAGCAATTGCGGGATAAACTCACGACCTTACTTACCGGGCATCCACTTTGGGACGGTCAGGTAAATGTACTTCAGGTGACAGACTTTAAAGAGCGTACCATGGAGATCCGATGCCTGATGAGCTGCCGTAATTCGGGCCAGGCTTTTGACCTACGCTGTTATATACGTGAACAGATGATTGCCTATATCCATACGAATTTCCCGGATGCATTAGCCAGAACACGGGTGGATTATCAGGAAGGTTCAGAAAAGAAATTGAATAACTAAGGAGCGATCGAAAATGATGGTCTGTTGAAAATGAGCGTAATTTGTTTAAGTTTGTCTAAAATGTTAGTTCTAGCGATATGCTAATTTTCTATACTGTATTCTCAGGGATACTGATTGTACTGAGTTTATTGCCCTTTATTCAAAGCCAGCATTGGATCTTTCGGGTAGCTGAATTTGTTAAACTGCAGCTGCTGGTGTTTCAGGTGCCGGCATTGGCAATAGGCTTTTACCTCGTGGGTAAAGATTCATGGATATGGTGGCTGCAGGGGGTGCAAATGGCTCTGATTGTTTATCATGCCTATATATTAATACGTTATACCAAATTTTGGCGACGGGAAAAATATGAAAAAGGTGAAAATGCATCCGATAGTATTAAAGTGATCTCCTGTAATGTGCTGCAATTCAATACGGCGTATAAGCGCTTCATTGACCTGATTCAGAAAGAAAAACCGCATGTTTTTTTGACCATGGAAAGCGATGCGGCATGGGAAAAAGCCTTACATGTGCTGGAAAGTGATTATCCTAATTTTGAGAAGGTAACCTTGGACAATACCTATGGTATGCATTTTTATACCAATCTCAAGATCAACAAATGTCAGGTGCATTATTTTGTGGCGGATGATATTCCGAGTATTGAAGCCGAACTGGAAACCGCCGATGGTCATCGTTTTATCTTTTTTGCCGTACATCCACCACCGCCGAGTCCGACCGAAGAGGAAACTTCAAAAGAAAGGGATGGCGATCTGCTCAGTGTGGCCAAGCGGGTGCGTGATTATAAAATGCCCGTGGTTGTTACAGGGGATTTTAATAATGTCGCTTGGGCCAAATCTTCGCTCTTGTTCAAAAAAACCAGCAAATTGATCGATGCACGTATTGGCCGGGGTATTCTTTCCACCTTTCATGCCAATTATTGGTTTTTCAGAGTCCCCTTGGATCTGTTGTTTCATAGTCCAACGGTATTTATCGATAAACTTTTTATTTATCCTTCTGTTGGATCGGATCATTTTCCAATGGGCTGTACCTTTTTTATCGACCGCTACTCCGAAGAGCAGGCGGAGGATATTGAGCACCTGGAGGAAGGTGATATGACCGATGTCAACGAGATGATCGCGGCAGGTAAAGAGGAAGAGAGTGACAATCGAATTCCGGAAGAGGAATAATGCTCTTATCGAAAACTATCGATTTTTTGCGTTTTCCACTCATCGTAGGGGTAGTCTTTATTCCTACAGATTTTTCCAATTTCATCATTCAAGGTTCAAAACAGATTAATATACTCTACTTTCCTGTTTTCGCATACGTTTTTTTTCTTTTTTCGAAGTTCGTGTTTGAAATTTGTGTGCCGCTTTTCTTTTTTATCTCAGGTTTTTTTTATGCTATTTTTGTATTTTCTCTGTCCAGTCATTATTATACTGTTAGGCTATTATTTTATTGGGCTATTAAGAAGCTGTTGCCCAGTTTTACGGCAGTTATTTGCGGAGGTAGATTATCATGAAAAAAAAGAATTGGATCGTTCTGGCAATCGTAGCAGTTATTTTGGCGGCGGGAGCCATTCTTTATAGATTTTATTATCCGAAAAATATAAAGTTGCTTAAGTCGGAGTTTGTCTTTACAGATTTAATCCACTTGGAAAGTACAGCTGTGAAGAACCAGGGGGCCTCCAATACCTGCTGGTCCTATACTGGTAATTCTTTTCTCGAATTAGAAATGATCCGGATGGGTAAAACTCCTGTAGCAATTTCGCCCCTATACACAGTCAGGAATGCTTACTTAGAATGCGCTCACAACTACTTGCGCTTGCATGGAGGTCTATTGTCGACGCTCTAATGCGCCAAAGTGCGTTTGATGCTTGGCAAACAACAGATGATCATGCGCTGCATATTGTAGGCTTGGCAAAGACCAGAACGGCAAAGAGGCTTTTTTGCGACAATAAACCGGATTAATCCAGCTTTTTTCCTCCAGACTTTTTACTAAACAAATGAATGTATATTTTTTTAGCGTTTTTCAAATATTTTTATCAGGCATTTATTGTTCTATAATTTAATATGTTTAAACAATTTACTTTTTTTAATGAATATGTTTCCATTTTTCAGATTTAATTTGAAATATGTTTCTTAATGTGATATTTACATTTTGGCTTTCTATTTTCTTAAGGAGAAAACAGTGTGTTTATTGTTGTTGTTTATTTTTCTATTTTTTTTGTTTAGATATTATTTATTTATTAATAGTATCTTTAAACTAACATAATGTCTGTTTTGTAGATAAATCTATTTTATAGTTTAGTGTTTTAATTATTTCATTTTAGGAAAATTGTGCATGCAACTAACTTTTGCTGAATTTTTCCACATTTTAATTAGTAGGGAGCGAAGGAATTTTTTAAAATTACCGTGTCATTTGGCAGAAAATGCTTTTTGATTAAATTGTTTTTCAAGGTAAATCAGGCTGGCCTTGAGCCGTGCAGGGTGTGTTTACACATAATAATTGCTTGTTTAACCTATTCTTTTGTTTACATCCTTCTTCATCGTTCTTCTCACTAAATCTGTCTTTTTATCTTTCATAGATTTTAATCGGACGTATCCTTTTCATGATATTGTGGGACTAGATTTTAAGTGAAAGGCTGAAATGGGGTATGGTGCAGCTGTTGCCTTTTTTGTGTTCGGGATTTATTTGCTAAATTGTTCCCTACTTCAGCATGATAAAAAGGTTATCAGGCCTTATACGCAGTAAATAATAATTATGGAATTTGGAGTTCATCGAGTCATTGGTGTAGCGCAGGAGCCTTCCGAAATTACGGATGCAACAGCAAAAGAAAATTATGTTGTTCTTTTTGTGTCAAAGGGTGGCTGTAGCGTGGAAATCAATAATCAGATTACAGAAATCGAAGAATTCTGTTTGGTGCTAATTCCAAGAGGAATAAAAATTGAAGCCAACCCAGATGAGCAGCGATCGTTTCTTATTATTTATTTTTCGGAAAGTTTTTTTGCACGTACGGAGATAGATACCGCTTTTCTGCATAATTTTAAATCATTCAATAAGAACGAATTTACCTACCGTGTACTGCGTGTTCCTGCAGAGTATGCAAGCTATTATGAATTTGTAAGCATGCAGCTTAAGCTCTCTAAGCAGAATTATAATCTTGCAATTTATCGTGAATTAGCGCATAATATCGTTAAACAGATTGTGCTGCTTGCGGCAATTTCTGCTGAAGATAGGCCGTCAAATGGATTAGTGGGTCAAGGTGCTGATGCAAAGCTGATAACACTCTTTCAGGAGCTGATCAAAAAATATGTAAAACAAGAAAAACAGGTCGCTTTCTATGCCGAACAACTCCATGTCGGAAATAAAAAATTAACCAACCTAACTAAAGAAATTTTGGGAGCAACGCCAAAAGAACTTATCATCAAAGAATTGCTGCGTGTGAGTAAAAAGCTTATCGTTGAATCTTCTCTGAGTATTAAACAGATTGCTTGGGAACTTGGTTATGCTGATGTCAATAACTTCAGTACTTTCTTCTCAAAGGAGACCAACCTGACGCCGACCGAGTACCGAAAAAGGTGGCAGAAATAACCCTTATAGTTAAATAACTTTTTGTTAGTTATAAACTCTTTTTGTAGTTTGCGATGTGCTGTTGTAGTTGAAGCGCTACAAGATTTGTAATTTATACTGTAGTTGTGTATTTTGCCTTATTCTCAGCTGAATTAGTTATATCTTTGCTTTAAACAGTTCGACCTTAATACTATTCGCAAAGCCATGTATTAAAGTCTTGTGACGTCTACGATGGGGCTGTTTGGTATTGATCTATTATTATTGTTTAATTATGTATAACAGAAAAAGCTTAAATCTCTTCTTGGTGGGTCTTGCAGGGATTGCGCTCTTCGGGGCAAGTTGTTCAAAAGTGAAAGATTTGTACAACGAAACCGAAAAAGGATCTGATTCATCCACCCTACTTCCTGGTGGAGGCAATATTTCAGCCGATTTTATGTGGAATTCAACACGTGCTGTAGATGTGCGCGTTGCTGTAGACGATCAATTTAGCGGTAAATACTTTTATCGTGTTGAGATTTTTGATAATGATCCGACTTTGTCTAGTGGAGCCAATCTGCTGGCTGCCGGTCAGGCGAAATCAGGTCAGGATTTTGTTGGGAAGCTGATGATTCCGACAATTGCAAAATATGTCTATTTGAGAGAAACTAGTCCTCTGGGTGTTGCTGCTATCAGCATGATTGAAGTTGGACAACAAAATACAATCGCTGTCGACGGTACAAAAGCGGGATCAAGCAGCAAAGCGAGTGTTTTGCGTGCTGCGAATACGACAAGTGTATTGGCTAGTAGTGGCTTAAAGGCGGCTGCGGTTGAGGCTACACCAGTAGTGGTCCCTTCGGACGCGATCGCGCTATCGGGCAACTCGACAATTTCAGTCGAGTCCAATAAATCTTATGTCGTCAAAGCTGGCGTGACTTTTACAGGTACAATAGATGCAAATAATGGTACGAGCAATGTAAAGATCTACGTGCAGGGATCTTGGAAAAATACAAGCTTTGAGCTAAACCTCGGAAACAACAATGGATTGTATGTTACACAGGCGGGGTCCATTGACCTCGTGAATGTTACGCAGAATACAGTGGGTGGCTTTGTTAATTATGGATCTGCTTCATTTTCCAAAATGGAAACAAAAGACAATACCTTGTATGTGAATTATGGTACTCTTACAGCTGATAAAGCGGATATCACCAATGGTAACTTTACCAACTATGGGGTAGCGACAATCCAAAATCTGAGCAGTACAACAAATGCTACAGTGATACGCAATGAAGGGACTCTTACTGTGCAAAATGCGACTTTGACAAATGCGACTTTGGAGGCAGTCTGCCATACGGCGATCAATTCATTGACAACCAATGGGGCTACGATTTCGATCGCTCAAGGCGCCTTACTGAGTTTAGATAAATTGGATGCTGGCGGTACAAAAATTAATTTGGCTAGTTCAGCTATCCTAGATGTAAAGACTTTAGCTAAATTTAACAGTCGGGCGAGTACGATGAATGGGCCTTCTTCTGGTCAAGCATTGGCTCGTCTCAAAAAGGTTGATGTAGAAAATCAGTGGATGGCTATTACATATGGTGGTAACCTAGAGGTGGCTTGCTCAGATCATACTGCTAATGGACAATGGAATACTTTTTATGTGATCAATAGTCCGGCGAAATTGGTTCCTTACGATAAGTCGACGGTGGTGATTGCAGGGACTTCCTGTAATGCTGGTGGTAATAATGCTTCTGGTGGTAACCCAAATGATCAAACGGTTACTGAAGTAAAGTTGGGTACTTATTCTTACATCTTCGAAGATAAGTGGCCCGCTAAAGGTGACTACGACATGAATGACTGTGTGTTGGATATGAACATTACCAAATTTCAAAATACAGCGAATAAAGTGACTAAAGTGGCCTTGAAAGCAAAATTAAGATCAATAGGTGCTTCGATCCGTTTTTCGACCGCTGTGCAGCTTGATGGTATCGCAACGGGAAATGTCAAAAGTGTAACGTATTCACGCAAAGATTTGGTAGGTACCGCTTTGCCTCTTGGCGCAAATGGTACGGAATCCGGACAAACGTATGCTGTGCTTCCATTATGGGATGATGCGCATAAAGCTTTCGGTGTGTCGGATACACGTTTTATCTCGACTCAATCTGGCCAATATTCGCCTGTTGAGGTGATCGTAACTGTTGAGTTTAATACACCAATAGATAACTTTACTTATGGGACATTAAATGCCTTTATTGTAAACTTCAACCAAAACCTTGCTGGCCGAAATGAGGTACACCTCGTTGGTTATAAAGCGACCGATAAAATCAATAAAAGTTTGGTATTGAAGGAAACAGGCAACCTGTTGTCGGCTACCGATCCGTTTAAGACAAAAGCGAATGAACCATTTGGTTTGTTAGTTCCAGTATCTTTTGTATATCCGTCCGAAGGACAGGCGATTACCACTGCGTACCCGCTTTTTGAATCTTGGGCGACGAGCGGTGGTAGCCAAAATACAGATTGGTATCTACATAGGAAATAATAAAATTTGCAACATCTTCATGTACCAAAGTAGTCTACTAGAAAGGAGTACTTTGGTATATGGAGATCGCTTAAATAACGCAATCCATACGCCTAAACCATTATATTCTGAAGACGTCATGAAAAAAAAGATTCTAATAATTGATGACAAACCAGCAATTGGTCAGTTGATTACACTTTATTTAAGTGCAGATTATGACTTTCGTTTCTTTAGCAATGCGATGGACGCCTATAATTGGCTGAAGGAAGGAAATGTCGTGGATTTAATTTTATCGGATTATACCATGCCGGAGATGAATGGATACGACTTGCTCATTATGATTAAGCAAAACGAGTTTCTAAAGAATATTCCGGTTATCTTTTTGTCTGGCGAGGATAGTTCCAATACGCGAATAAGCTTACTCGAAGCCGGCGCTGATGATTTTATATTAAAACCGTTCAATCCCCTTGAATTAAAACTACGGATTAAAAAAGCATTAAAATAATGCCTCAATATAGCGATTATATATACTTTGGTGATAATCTCGAAACTTTTGATTATTTTCATCAACAAGTCCAAGATATCTTGGGTGTTGACTTGAAGTTTTTTGATTCTTTCGAAGCCATGGATATGTATTTTCAAGAGCAAGAAGGGCAGTTTTTTTCTGTGGTATTCTACGAGAAAAGCAAAAGCCTAAGTAAAGATTTATCATGGTTGAAAAAGCTTGTCCAACATGGAAAAGATACATTGCTGATCTTGATAGGAAATGATCTTTCGCGTTTTGAGAAACAATCTTATTTTGAGGCTGGTATTACAAATACCATTAGTCCACGGGCGCATGCAGATGTTTTTGAGTCAATTAGAAAATACATAAGGCTATATTTTGAGGCGACAACGCAGACTGAAAAATTTGAAACAGCAAACACTTCTTTTCCTCAAATAGGAATTCCGCTGGGAAAAAGATTGTTTGATATTGCAGTTTCTTCGATTTTAATCCTCTTACTTTCTCCGATACTGGCAATCGCTTATATTGCCATCAAATTGGAAAGTAAAGGTTCGGCAGTCTATAAGTCGAAACGGATAGGATCTGGCTATTATATGTTTGATTTTTATAAATTCAGATCCATGTACCCGGATGCTGACAAGCGTCTAAAGGAATATATGGCGCTTAATCAATATGCGGATGCATCGTTGAGCGTTAATCGTAGCACTGTCGCCACTATGATAAGCGATGGTGATGCGCAACTTTTTACGACAGATGAGCTACGTGATGTACTTATTGATGATGATACTGTTGTAAAAAGTACTAATAGTGCTGGAAGACAAAAAAAAGCGGCTTTCTTTAAACTTGAGAAAGATCCACGTGTAACCAAGGTCGGGCGTATTCTCCGTAAATATAGCATTGATGAACTGCCCCAGTTGTTTAATGTACTTAAAGGCGATATGTCTATTGTGGGTAATAGGCCCTTGCCACTCTATGAAGCCGAAATGCTGACGACAGACGATAGTGTTGAGCGATTTATGGCTCCGGCGGGTATAACGGGCCTATGGCAGGTTGAAAAGCGGGGCGATAATGGAAGTATGTCTGATCAGGAACGAATAAAACTGGATATTGATTATGCACAGCATTATTCAGTCTGGATGGATTTAAAAATATTATATAAGACGTTTTCCGCATTCATCCAAAAGGCGGATGTTTAATAACATAAATATTTATTTCGATGAACTTATTGCTTAAAAGAGCTTTTTTGCTGTTGTGTTTAGTAGCATTCGGCCTATTGCTAAAAGCACAATCTGTGATGGACCCAACGGATATGGTTGATTTTACAAAGCTGAAATTGCCGTCCTTGGAGACCCTCTATCAAAATGCCAAACAAAGTCCCGGCGTGGAAATGTATGAGGCAAAAATGGAGGCTCAGGCTAATCAGTTGATAACAGAAAAGAGAAGCTGGTTAAAATATTTCAGGGTTGGTGGATCTTGGCAGTATGGCAATATCGCGATTAATTCAGCGTTTACGAATGAATATACTCCTCTTTTCTATCAGTCTTCTGGTGTAACCCAAAGCTCCTATTACGGAACTGCCGGAGTGAATATTCCTTTGGATGATCTCTTCGATCGAGGCAATAAAATCAAACGTCAGAAGATGGAACAGCGATTTACGCAGCTGGAATTGGACAAATGGCTTGATGAGCAACGTATCCGTATCGTCAACTCCTATACGAAAGTAAAAACAGCTCTTTCTACACTCAAGAAAAAAATTGAAGATTACAATATCGCCTTAGCGAATTACAAAATGACTGAGAATGAATTTAAGTCAGGCAATGCAAATATAAGCGATCTTAATACAGCAAAGAAGTTGGAGACAGAGGCTTATGAAATTCTGAAAACCAACGAATCTATTATTACCAATGAAATCCTTACCTTAGAAATCCTGAGTAAGACAAAAATTATAAGCCAATAGCATCATGAATATTTTCCATTATATCTTTCGGGCCATTTTCAGAATTAAGTGGTGGCTGTTGATTTTGCCGCTAGGTTTTGCCTTGCTGGCGATCTACCTGACTCGTCAAATGGATCGGCAGTATAAGACTGATATTACAATTTATACAGGTGTTATTTCAAGTTATGGAAGTGATCCGGGAGAATCCAATGCTTCGCAAGACTGGAACGTGTTAAATAATTCGATCCAGAATATTATCAATACCATTAATTCGAAGGAAACGATCAAAAGGCTTTCTATGCAGCTTTATGCACGGCTTATGATTCACGGCGATCCTACTAAAGATAATGTATATATTACCGCAAAACATTACAAGGAGCTTGTCGCAATTACCCCCAAAGACGTACAGAAGTTGATTGATAAGAGCTCGGAAGAGAATACGGTAAAGAATTTGGAAAAATATGAGAAAGCAGACCGTAATAATTTTGTCTACGGTCTTTTCAACTGGAACCATCCTTATTTCAGCTATAATGCTCTCCGCGAAAATATTAAGATCAACAGGGTAGACAATAGCGATATTTTACAGATCAACTATCAGGCAAACGATCCAGGGGTTGCTTTTCAGACATTGGATATTTTGAGTAAAGTTTTTGCGATCGAATATACCAATTTGCAATTCGGCAGTACCAACAATGTCATCCGGTATTTCGAGGCTGAGCTTGAACGTATAGGCCGGGAACTTCGCGGACAGGAAGATTCTTTGACAATGTATAACGTTGAAAACCGGGTGATCAATTACGATAAACAGACGGAAGCAATTGCTTTATTGGATAAAGAGTATGAACTACGGCATCAGGATGTTTTATTTGTTTATAACAGTGCACAAGCAGCTATAAAACAATTGGAGTCGGGAATGGATGCCAATATGCGTGCGATCAAAAATAATACAGAGTTTTTGGCACGCATGAATCAGATTGCAGACATCAACTATAATATTTCAAAGATACGGACGTTGAGTGTAGATTCTCTTAAGCAAAAACAGGGCGGAGCTGATCTAGATGTACTGTCGCATGAATTGGATCAAAAGGAGAAGGGCTTCCGTTCGTTTATGGATCAATATACAGCGGAAAAATATACTAAAAACGGCTATCCAAATGCAAATTATGTAAAGCAATGGGTAGAAGAACTTCTACGTTTCAAACGCTCGGAGGCGGAACTTAATGTCGCCCGTGATTTTAAGCAGGAACTGGATCATAAATACACCCAATATTCACCTATTGGCTCTGTCTTAAAACGTAAGGAACGTGGTATATCCTTTACCGAGCAGTCTTATTTGTCAATCTTATCCAGTTTAAATGCCGCGCGGTTGAGATTAAAGAGCTTGGAAATGAATTCGGCTACGCTAAAAGTGATCAATCCGGCAAGCTTTCCGTTAAATGCACTTCCGCATAGCAGAAAATTGATTGTATTTGCTGTCTTTTTTGGGACTGTAGCATTTATACTCGGTATTTTACTTATTATTGAACTTTTTGACCGTACGCTAAGGGATAAAACGCGAACTGAACGTATTACAAAAGGGAAAGTGATTGCAGCGCTGCCAAAGCTTGGTAATAACGGTGCAAAACAGCATAAAATTGAAGAAAGAGCGATCCATGTTTTGGCCAATAGGTTATATGGTTTTTATAACAACTCGAATCCGATAAACTTTATCAACATCGTCAAGTTCTCTTCGACACTAGATTTGGGCTCACTGACAGATATTTTAACAAACTATTGGAAGGGATTGGGTATTAATGTACTAGCCTATAAAGAAGGAACTGATTTTAGTGCCGAATCGAGGGAATATCTAGTGGATGATACGTGGGCGGAAAAACTGGGCAATTATGATATTTCATTAGTCAAGCATGGCTCTATGGCATTACGTCCTATCCCTTCTCTATTTCTAGAGCGAGGAATGGCTACGCTATTGGTATTAAGAGCTGACTCGGTATGGAAAACAGAAGATGAGTTGATGTTTGCAGATCTATTGCAACGTTCTGCCGGTAAACCAATCGTAATTTGCCTGATGAACGCTGAAAAATATGTTGTGGAAGAGTTTACAGGAATGTTGCCTCCGTTTACCTTTTTGAGACGTCTGGAATATCAATTGGGTAATTTTGGTCTGACATCGTTGGGAAAATAGTGGGCTATGATGCAGTTTGATCATACAAAGTCCATGATAAGCAGTCGGCATTTGCTTTTGCTGTTTCTCATACTCGGGGGACTGGCGGGAACTTGCATTTTTATTTTTGCAGGTGTGTCATCGGCTATGGTGTTCTATATGCTGCCTGTATTTCTGTTGGTTGTTATGGTGCTGCTGTCTTCGCCAATAAGTTGTTTCTTTCTATTGTATATTGTATCCTACCTGGTGATGGGTTTTGGACGCTACATCACATTCCCACTTCCGGTAGGGGTCATACTCGATCTTTTGATCTTATTTAATTTTCTCTCGCTTGCTTTACATTTTATTCGGGGAAATCCTTTAGGCAAGGTTTACTTTAATTCTTTCCTCCTGATCTCCATCCTTTGGATGCTTTATTGCATGCTGGAGATTGTAAATCCAATGTCCACTTTTGCGAACTGGATTACGACAGTCCGTAGCATTGGAATGCATATTGTCTTATTTCAATTATTGGTCTTTATTAGTTTGGATAACATTTCCAAATTGCGCTTATTTTTTAAAGTTTGGGGCATACTTGTTCTTTTGGGAGCTTTGAAGGCTATAGGCCAAAAATATATCGGACTAGACCGATTCGAGTCTGCTTGGCTATATACATTCGGCGCTCATACGCATGTTATTTATAGTGGGATCCGCTACTTTTCGTTCTTCAGTGATGCAGCAAACTTTGGCTGCCATATGGGCTTGGCTGTGGTAGTTTTTACGATCTTAGCTATTTATGAGAAGCAGGCAAAAAGACGTTTTCTTTACATTTTTGTTGTCGCTTTTGCGGCTTACGGGCTAATGATATCCGGGACAAGGGCCGCTATTGCTGTTCCTTTTGCAGGCTTTGCTTTCTTCATTGTCCTTGTAAAGGAGTGGAAGTGGATAATCTTTGGTCTTTCTTTATTAATAATGGCTTTTGCTTTCTTTAATTTAACGACCATTGGCAATAGCAGTTCCGATATCCGTCGTATGCGGACGGCTTTCTCTTTTTCAAAGGATGCTTCCTTTAATGTTCGCTTGGAAAACCAGAAAAAAATGCGAACCTTTATGGGCGACCATCCGTTTGGTATAGGATTGGGCGGGTCTAAACATGCGAATGAAGGAGATGCAATACATGGTATCGCAACAGATTCTTCCTTCGTTTTTATATGGGTAGAAACGGGGATCTTCGGTCTTATTTGCTATATTATTTTATGTCTCACGATATTGGGATATGGCACATATTACGTGCTATTTCGACTGAAAGATAGGCGGATCAAGTCTATTGCAATGGCTTCTGTAGCCGGACTTGCAGGAATTATGGTCGCGGGGTATGCGAATGAAGTGCTCCATCAAATGCCTACTGGGCAGACCGTATACATTCTAATGGGGGTTATTATGCTTTCGCCTTATTTGGACAAAAAATTGAGTGATGACATCAGAACCGTATAAAATATCTTTCATAACGGTCAATTACAATGGATTGGCCGATACCATTTCCTTATTGGAAAGTATTCGGAATGCGAGGCTATCTTTTGCATATGAGGTTATTGTCATCGATAATGGTTCGTTAAAAGATGAATATAGTCTGATCAAACATCAATTTCCTAATATCAAAGGCTATTATAACCGAATGAACCTGGGATTTGCAGGAGGAAATAACTTGGGGCTGGAAATCGCTACTGGTGAATTTATTTATTTCTTAAATAATGATACACTGCTTCCAGAAAACGCCGATAGCGAAATTTTGGGCATGTTAGAAGTATTTGCGCTCGATTCACAAGTAGGTGGAATTTCACCTAAGATAATGTATTATCAACCCAAGGGAATGATCCAATTTGCTGGGTGTACACCGCTGACATCAATTACCCTACGTAATAAACAGATCGGTTATCGGGAACAGGACAGAGGACAATATAATAACTGTGCTGAGATTCCATATTTACATGGTGCTGCTATGTTGGTACCAAACAGAATTATCAAGGAAATTGGTGTAATGTCGGAGCTATTCTTTCTTTATTATGAGGAGCTGGATTGGAGCTGTCGGATTAATAAAAAATATAAGTTAGTATATTTTGCAGGTGCTCATATATTTCATAAAGAAAGTGCTTCGACAGGTCAGGACTCCCCATTAAAAACATTTTATCTGACACGCAACCGCTTGTTGTTTGCTTATCGAAATAGGTCGGGAATAAACCGGATTTTGGCTGTTTTTTATCTTATTGGGATAGCGAATAGCATAAGATTAATTAAATTTGTTTTTTATGGTAAGTGGAGGCATGTTGGTTCAGTATGTTCAGGTACATGGTCTGGGATTAAATTATTTTCTAAAAAGAATCTAAGCTGATGGGAACGGTTTTGTTTATTATTGAAACATTGATTTTTATTCCTTTCCTGGTTTGGATCATGTATTTCTTTGTATTTGCAGTCGGCTTTCGCATTCCTAAGAAATTATTCTTTGAACGATCGAATATTCAACATCGATTTCTTATCCTATTTCCAGCATATAAGGAGGATGCAGTAATCGTTGATAGCATACGTTCTTTTTTAAAACAAGACTATCCAAAAGAGCTTTTCGAAATTATCGTTGTTTCTGATGGTATGACGAGAGAGACAAACCAGGAACTTGAAGATTTAGGCGTTCGAATACTTATTCCTACGTATGAAAAAAGATCCAAAGCCGCTGCTCTAAATCTGACAATGAACGTTATCAAAGAAGAAGATTTTGATGGCGTGGTTATATTGGATGCTGATAATTTGGTTTCTCCAAATTATTTAGCACTTGTCAACGATTGCTTTGCATCTGGCGCGGTTGCTATCCAAACACATCGCATAGCAAAAAATAGCAATACCGATACGGCCTATCTCGATGGGATCAGTGAGGAAATAAATAATTCAATTTTTAGGCAGGGGCATGTGAACCTGGGGTTACCCGCCGCATTGACGGGTTCGGGCATGTTGTTTGAAATTAAGTGGTTTAAAAATACGATGGCTAAAATAAGCTCCATGGGTGAGGATAAAGAGCTGGAGTATTATTTGCTCTTAGATAAGATATTTACGGTTTATTTGGAAGATGTGTATGTACTAGACGAGAAAGTACAGAACCGTCGCGATCTATCCAATCAGCGAAAAAGATGGATTGCTGCTCAAATTGACACTTTTTTGAATACTTTGAAGCGATTTCGTACGATAATTCGTACCCGCAACTGGCCTATGCTCGACAAACTGATCCAATGGTCGATTCCGCCCCGCATTATTTTGCTCGGGATGGTTCCTATTTTGGGCTGTATCGTCTATTTGGTAGCTCCAGCATTGGCCTATAAATGGCTTATACTCTATGGCTTGTTTATCGTGTCACTTGCTCTGGCTATACCTAATAGATTTTATACGCGCAGGACTCTGCTCTGCTTTTTAAAATTACCATTTATTTTTATGGCAATCTTACGTAGCTTTATGGGAATCAAATCGGGACGTAATACTTTTGTGCATACACCGCATGGCGAAAAAAAAGAAGACTATAGTAATTGAGGCACAACGAATCTTTCGCCTTAATAAACACGGGATGGATTTTGTGGCATTGGAAGTAATCCGTGCGCTTCAAAAGTTGGATACCTTTAACCGGTATATTATTGCTGTTGGACCGGGAGAGGACCGCTGTTTGGAAGGTTCAGCAAATTTTGAGATTAAAGTTTTGGAAAGCTCTAATTATTTTATTTGGGAGCAACTTCTCTTACCTAACCTTATTAAAACCAGCAATGCGGATATCCTGCACTGTACCTCCAACACTGCCCCATTGGGGTTATCTATTCCCTTGGTACTTACGTTGCACGATATCATCTTTATGGAGAAAAAGATTGGTAGCAATTCGTCCATGTATCAAAACTTGGGCCGTATCTATAGGCGTTGGGTCGTGCCACGTGTATTGAAAAGGGTTCATACCGTCATCACTGTCTCTAACTTTGAAAAAAGAAATATCGAAGCGGCCTTTCCGCATCTACAGAAAAAACTTATCACAGTATATAATGGTGTAAGTTCAAGATTTAAATTGATGGATATACCTTCGGAAAGTACGTTTTTAAAGCTTGAGAAGGGGGCTTTTTGGCTTCTTTTAGGTAATACCGATCCCAAAAAAAATCTGAGGAACACCTTGATGGCTTATGCTTTTTATTTGGAGGGAAGCAAATACAAGAAAAGGTTGCTCCTGGCCGATTTAGATCATACATATTTGGAAAAACTATTAAAAGAACTTGATTTGTTGACAATAAAAGATTTTATTGTAGTCGAAGAATATATAGCTCATGACAAATTGGTTGAGGTTTACAATGGTGCTTTTGCTTTTTTGTATCCTTCTGTCCGGGAAAGTTTTGGACTTCCCTTGCTTGAAGCTATGGCTTGTGGTACACCTGTAGTTACTTCCAATACATCTGCTATTCCTGAGGTAGCCGGGGATAATGTGGTATATACGGACCCGATGGATATCAAATCCATTGCAGCAGGCATGTTGAAATTAGAAGATGAACCACAGTTCTATGGCTCGCTTGTTAGTAAAGGTTTGGCGCGAAGCGAAGCTTTCAGGTGGCAACATACAGGGAAACATACATTAGCAATATATGAAAGCGTACATTCATAATCATCCTAAGTTCAAGCGCTTACTGCACTGGTTTATCATGAATCCTGTGCGTACACGGCCGCGATGGTATGTTCGTATGCTGCAGTTTTTTTATGTTAAACGGGGGACGGGTTCGGTGATTTATGGTAGTGTGCGTCGTGATCTGGTTCCTTTTCGTACATGTATTATAGGGTCTCGATCCGTGGTCGAGTCATTTGCTGTGTTGAATAACGCTGTCGGCGATTTATTTATCGGCAACAATAGCCGAATAGGAATTTCGAATACGATCATTGGGCCAGTGACGATTGGTAATAAAGTGAATATCGGTCAAAATGTTCTTATTTCAGGATTAAACCACGCATATGAAGATGTGACCAAAGCTATTGCAGACCAAGGAGTCAGCACCGCTCCAGTGACGATTGCTGACGATGTCTGGATCGGCGGGAATGTCGTTATTTTAGCAGGTATTAGCATAGGTGAGCATGCTGTAATAGGCGCGGGCTCTGTGGTTACAAAAGATGTTCCGCCATATAGTGTTGTCGTTGGAAACCCGGCCAAAATTGTGAAAAAGTACGATTTTAATCTTAATGCCTGGATCAAACCATGAATGAAAGACCGTTGATTAGCATTATAATGCCTGTTTATAATACAGCTATGTATGTTGATCAGGCTATACAGAGCATTATTCATCAGGAATATGCTGATGTTGAACTTATACTGATCAACGACGGTTCGACCGATCAAAGTCTCTCGATACTGGAAAAATGGAGTTCATGCGATAACCGTGTCAAATTATTTTCCCAGGAAAATCAAGGCCTATCTGCTGCCAGAAATAGAGGCCTTTCTCTTGCGAACGGCCAGTATATTTATTTTATGGATAGTGATGACCTGCTGCGTGCAGATGCACTATCCATGTGTTTGGATTATTGTGAAAAGAAAGACCTCGATTTTGTTTATTTTGATGCTTCGGTTTTTGCGGATAATTCCGATAGCTCCATACTAAAGGATTTTAATTATTCCCGACAAAAAATGCCGGCTTATACTGTTTTTAGTGGGCCGGACGCATTGCAACAGCAACTGAACACAGACGACTTTTTCTCTTCAGCTTGTATGTATTTAATTCGTAAAGACATACTTGATCGTAATGGATTTGGATTTGAACCAGGTATTGTGCATGAGGATGAGTTATTTACAGTCTTATTGTATCTAGCGGCAGCTCGAGTTGCTTATATCCCACAGCAATTTTTTCAGAGGCGTGTCAGGTCGGATTCCATTATGACAAGCCGATTAAAACTTTTTAATATAACATGTTACTTCACAGTTGCCCGGCGTTTGAGGGAGTACGGATGAAAGTATTCGGATAGCAGACAAATTATTGAGTTGTATCTGCATCGTATGTTGGACGCAGTGGTATGGAAAGCACATGTGCTATCGATCGCTGAACGCTGGAAAGTATTTCTGTTGGTTTTAACGCATTGGCGAAGATATGTTTCATTTAAAACGATCGGAGTTCTACTGTTTAAGAAAGGCTTTTTGCATGGATAACATAAAAAAGGAAATCGTTTCTGGGGTATTTTTCACGGCATTGGCCAAATATGCGAATTTGGTGATTTCGCTAGTCGTTACCGCGGTTTTAGCACGATTGCTCGCACCAGATCAGTTTGGCGTAGTGGCCATAGCTACGGTGGCGATTGCTTTTCTAAATTTAATAGCTGATTTCGGACTGTCTCCTGCAGTTATACAGCACAAAGAGCTGGATCGAAAGGCATTAGGCTATTTATTTTCGCTGTCTGTATATATTGCTATCACTTTGTCAGTACTATTCTTTTTGTCTGCTGAAATTATTGAAAAATGGTATGCACAGCCCCAATTGAAACCAATCTGCCAATTACTGGCGCTAAGTCTATTTTTCTCGGGAATTACTGTAGTTCCTAATGCCTTATTTTTTCGCGATAGGTTATTTAAATCGATCGCTTTACGAAGTTTGATTGTTCAAATTATCGGCGGCGGTCTATCTATAATTGCTGCCTTTAAAGGAATGGGGGGGTACGCGCTTATTTTAAATCCGATATTCTCATCACTATTGATTTTTATTATTTCATATTTAAAGTATCCATTAAAATTTAGCCTACGTTTTCCATTTCAACCTCTTCGGCCTTTATTTTCTTATTCTATTTTTCAGTTTTTATTTAATATTATCAACTATTTCAGCAGAAATTCGGATACCCTATTAATTGGTAAATACTTGGGCATGGTACCGCTGGGGTTCTATGATAAATCTTATCGATTAATGTCCCTGCCACTTCAGAATATTACGCAGGTAATTACACCGGTAATCCATCCGATATTAAGTCAGAAGGGAAAGGATAATGGCTATCTTTATGAAGCAAATCTAAAATTAACCAGCCTATTGTCGCTGATCGGATTTCCATTATCCGCTTTCTTGTTTTATTCGGCTGATGAACTTATTTTATTATTTTTTGGACCGCAGTGGGGATTAGCTATCCCTTCTTTTAAAATATTGAGTCTAACAGTAGGGATCCAATTGGTCCTCTCGTCATCGGGCTCCATTTTTCAAACAGCAGGAGATACGAAAAGTCTGTTTATATGCGGTTTGTTTTCGGCCATATTGAATGTTGCGGGAATACTATTTGGTGTATTTTATGCTAAAAGTATTGACGCAGTAGCCATGTGTTTATTGGTTACATTTAATGTCAATTTTGTACAGGCCTACTGGCTAATGTATCGGGTGGTTTTCAAACGGAGTATGGTTGGCTTTTTCAATAGCCTATGGCGACCCATCTTTTTTGCACTCCTGCTTGGGCTCATTTTTCATTTGGTTGTAGGGTACCATTGGTCCGATAATTTAGTTTTTCGATTAGTGCTCAAAACTGCTATTTATCTTTTTTCTGTGATCTTAATGATTTGGTTCGGAGGATATCGCAATCTGCTGTTGGCATTTTTACGTAAATAGTTCATTTGAATAAAGGCTACCATTTTCTTATCTGTGTATCCATCCAATTTAAACGTTGCAAAAAGTACTTTTTCAAACGTAAAATTGCTTCGCTACTTTTTAAATTTTTATCATGGTTGCGTCCGCCATTACTTTTTTCAGATGCAGTTAAACCCCAGATGCCCATAGTTTCTGCTTCGCCAACGTCGATCCAGTTTTGATCCAAAGATTCGGATATTTTAGCAAGTTCTTGATCAATAAAAGCTGGGATTCCATTTAAAAAAGCGCCATATAATGTCTCCCAGCGCTCCTTGACTTTCTTTCTAAATTTCGGATCCCGAAATAATTGTTTATAATAAAGTGCTCTATATTCTAATGTTGTGTATTCTGATGAGGTTGGTATGTAATCGGCATGCAGCCAGGACTGTGACCCTAAGAAAGTAGTTTGGTCAAAATCCCATAATGGGCCTATACACAACTTTTTGTTGATTCCTTTATATAGGTAAACGCTTCCAGGAAGACGACTATCTCTATTTTCGGTAAGTTCCTGGACTATCCAATAATTAATGAACGAGTTGATATCGATCAATTTGCCATATTCACTACTATCAGGAATGCCCGCTAGCTCTGCATTTTCTTGATAGAATTGTGTGTTTTTTGGCCAACTCGGATAAATTACTTTCTCGAGCTGATTGAAGTAATCGTTTATGTAATTCATTTGAAGATCATTGGCATCTTCGGGTTCTTTGACAATGATCGGAAGTTGAGAAATCGCTGGTCTAAAGTAGCGAGTTTCACCGTTTGAATAATAACGATCTACTTCCAATAACCAGCCCCCAGTAATCCTCTCGGGATTGCTTTCTTTGTTATCAACTTCTTCAATAGCTATCCTTTTAGCGTCAATCTTGATCTGTTCTGTTAGTAAGTAATTCCCCAAAAATCTTCCGTTTAATATAACCTCTACATATTTTGAATCTGGTGTCCAGGCTAGGCCTGCTTTTTTTCCCAACTCAAAGGCAATGCGATTTCGCAAACTTGTTTTGTCAGCATAGTTTGCTAGTAATACCCATCTTTTATGGGCATTCATTCCCATAAATGGACCCACCGCTTTATCTTGAAGTTTAAGTGCATAAGGTTTTTTGGGGAATCCCCATGTACTGTTACCACGGCCTCGAATTTCAGTTACGCCGGCCGACGAATGGATGCTAGTATGACCTTGAGGGTCAAGTTTGAATTTACCCTTGCTCCAAATTTCTTTGCTTGTAATATCTTTATTATCATCTGTTGTCAAAATTAGTAAGGGTAAGCTTGATGGCTTTTCTGCATTCCTAATTTTGATTTGAATCTCTTTGTAACTGTTATCTTTAGCAAAGAACTTAAAATTAATTGGCTTTAAGAAGTTATTTTTAGTTTCACCACTCACCTGAACAGCTTCTTCTACCATTACTTTGACTGCATTTGACTGCCAAGACGCCACTAGACCTGAAAGATCGGCCTGATAATAATTAATTTGCTGATCTCCTAAAAACTGTCCATCTTTAAAATAAGAAATTGGAATATGGATATTCTCATTATGGTCTGGCAGTAAATCGAATTTTGAGATGTTAATATCGCTAGCTGTCTTCGCCAAATTTTTACCCAGCTGCCTGATGTTTAGGGTTTGTTCTTCGCGATCAGACTTTACAGTCACAGCAAAATTTCTGTCCTCTTCATTATTTTCCGCTACTGTAAGGAGAACCGTTGCTTCCTCGCCTTTACTTCCTGATAGTGTATTTGCTTTTAAAGCTGTGCTGGAGAGCGAAATTGTCCAAGGATAATTTGATTTTATAGTGAAAGACACATTTTCTTCGTTAAATCCTATTTCCAGACGTTTAGTTGAAAGCGTTAAATTTGCAGGGGGATGATATAAATCTTTGTTTTTCACGCAGCCGAAAAAAAGACTTAATACAAAAATATAAATGAGAAAAAATAAACTTTTCATGTAGTGTTTTTAATATCTGGCTAAATAAACGAATGTGATTTTTCGTTTTTTCAAACATAATAAAAAGAAACCAATTTCTTGTATTCATATTCTTTTCGTATTTTCCAGTCCAGCATCAAAAGTATTTAAAAACAGTCGAACGTGAAGGTCCCAGTGAAAGATAAATCGTATAAGGTACTTTTTTTAGTATTCCATGGTTTTAGCGAACATAATGGTATAAGTAAAAAAATATGGGGTCAAATTAATGGCTTGAAATTTATCGGTGTGGATGTTATACTATGTTATTACAGTGTAGAGGCTGACGGTTCGCGCGTATGGAAGGTTGGAAACGAGATTCTTGTGGATTTCGGTAGAGGGCCAATAGCCAAAATACGTAAACGGATAGACTATCGGGCGATTTCAGAATACGTACAGAAAAATAAGTTCCAACTGATTTATATCCGGTCTGACCATAATGCCAATCCTTTCACATTAAACATGGTGAAGATGATGCGGCTTTCGGGCGCAAAAGTGTTAATGGAGATTCCGACTTATCCCTATGATCAGGAGTATGTCACCTTGCGCATGCGCCTCGAATTGGCGGTCGATCGTCTTTATCGTAAAAAGCTAGCAAAACAATTGGATGCTTTTGTCACTTTTTCTGATGCTCGAACAATTTTTGGGCAGCGAGCGATATCTATCTCCAATGGGATAGACTTCAGTGCCATTCCAGTTCGTAAACCGCAGGAAGGAGCAGAAAAACGAACGATCCATTTGCTGGGCGTTGCGGAAATACATTATTGGCATGGATTTGACCGGCTGGTTCGCGGGCTTGGTATTTATAAACAAAGTCACCCTGATTGCCAAATTATCTTTCACTTGGTGGGGCAATTTACCGGCGAACGTGAACGCTCATCTATTTTGGAACCGATAGCACAATTCAATCTTCAGCAACACGTCGTCTTACACGGTCCGCTTTGGGGAGAAGAATTGGATGCCATATTTAATCTGGCCAACTTTGCAATCGGTAGTTTAGGCCGTCATCGCAGTGGTATACAGGTCATAAAAACCTTAAAAAATAGAGAATATGCCGCGCGTGGAATTCCCTTTATCTATTCGGAATCTGACGCTGATTTTGACAGTAAACCTTATGTACTTAAAGCGAGTCCTGATGAATCCGCTATTGATATCACTAAAATACTGGAATTTTTAAAGAAGGAAAAATTTGACCCATCCTGTATTCGAAATAGTATTTTGGACTTATCATGGGCCGAACAGATGAATAAAGTGCTGCAAGCAATTTAATGTTTAATAAAATAATTGACGCTAGGATGGCTAAATGGTATACACAATATGCGAAGGTCTATGACCAAGAAGTGGGTTCTGTAGATAATGATGTTATCGAGAAGGTTCGGGCACAGATTCAGCTTTCTTCAAGTTCTGACCCAATTATAAGTATTGTGGTCATCGCTTATAATGAAGAAAAGAAGCTTTTGGCATGTCTCTGGTCTTTAGCAGAACAGCGTTGTCATTTGCCCATGGAATTAATTGTCGTTAACAATAATTCCACGGATCAAACGGAATCACTTTTAAAGCGACTTGGTGCGACTTATCACAATGAACTAAAGCAGGGGCCGGGCTTTGCTAGGCAATGTGGTCTTGATCAAGCACGGGGTAAATTTATGCTTTGCGTAGATGGAGACACCATGTATCCCCCAAGCTACGCTGAAATGCATGTGAAATTATTAGATAGGCCAGGTATATCAGCCACATGCAGTTTGTGGAGTTTCTTGCCCCAAGCTGGGCAGTCGAGAACTTTCCTTTGGTTTTATGAAGGACTTCGGGATATTTACCTGAACCTGCAATTTATAAAAAGGCCTGAATTATGCGTGCGGGGGATGGTTTTTTCCTTTAAGACCGAGCTGGGGCGAAAGGTTAATTTTCGGACAGATATAAAACGTGGGGAAGACGGGTCAATGGCTTTGGGACTTAAGGCCTATGGAAAGATTCATTTTATTAGAAGTTCAAAGGCGCGGGCGATGACGGGACAGAATACAATCTCTGCCGACGGATCTCTTGCGAATAGCTTTTTTGTTAGGTTGCGCAAAGCGATAACATCCATGGGTGGGCTATTTTCGGGAAAAAAGCATTACCAGGATGAGGAATCGAATAGGATTCAGTAAAAATAATTGTCTATTTTTGTCTAAATTCTATCCGCCTATGCTTCAATTTGTCTTCTGGACTTGTATATCCTTAGTGCTATATACCTATATCGGTTATGCTATCGTAATTTTTATATTGGCAAGGTTATTTCCATACCGTAATAGAATGAAGGAAGCGTATCAAAATAGTGACGAAAATAATCTTCCCTCATTGACTTTGTTTATTACAGCTTACAATGAGTCTGCAGTCATCCCAGAGAAAATGCTGAATTGCCTCGCACTAGATTATCCTGCAGATAAATTAAAAATTCTGTGGGTTATTGATGGAAGTACTGATCATAGTCATGAGTTGTTAAAACAGTATCCCATGGTCGAAATTATTAATTCGCCCTTAAGGAAAGGTAAGACAGCCGCCGTTAATCATGGTATGGAATATGTAAAGACTCCAATTGTGGTCTTTAGTGATGCGAATTGTTTACTTAACGCAGAGGCGTTGAAGATCATTGCAGGCCAATTTGATGATCCGACAATTGGCTGTGTCTCGGGTGAAAAAAGAGTGGCTTTTAGTGATGATGATACAGTTTCGTCGAAAGGGGAAGGAGCGTATTGGAAATATGAATCGCTACTAAAAGAATTAGACTTCAAATTTTATTCTGCTGTAGGAGCTGCAGGGGAACTCTTTGCCATACGGACAGTTCTTTTCGCTGTGATGGAAGAAGATACCTTGTTGGATGATTTTATGCTGTCAATGCGCATCGCACAAAATGGCTCCCGTATTGCATACACAGCGGATGCTTACGCAGTTGAATATGGTTCGCTGAATATGGAAGAGGAAGGAAAACGGAAAAGGCGTATCGCTGCTGGAGGATGGCAATCGATTGGGCGATTACTGCCCCTATTAAACGGATATAAATTTGGGAAGCTGACTTTTCAATATATCTCACATCGTGTGTTGCGTTGGTCTGTTACACCTTTTGCCCTATTCGCTCTTTTACCTTTGTCAGCAGTTCTTGGATATTGGAGCTCATCATTGCTAAATGTGTTTAATGTCATTTTCTGGCTCCAATGCCTTTTCTATATTTGTGCTCTTTTGGGTTATGCGACGAAGGATGATCCGAATAGTTACAAAGTATTTTATATTCCATACTACTTTCTGTTTATGAACATGAATGTGATACGGGGTATCTACTACTTATTTAATAGAGGATTTATCGGTGGATGGGAAAAATCTCAAAGGAAATAGTTTTAAAAATATGATGGAGAAAAAAATATTACATGATTTAGGATACCTAGAGAAAGTATTGAAGATAACCTGCGATACATTGTTATTAATCAATAATGATAATATCTGTGTGGACGCGATTATGAAAACAAATAATCCCATTCTAAATCCTAATATTGATGTAATCGGTCAAGATATTTTGGCGCTATTTCCCCAGCCAACATCGACTCTGATTAAGCGGGAACTTGCCTTTTGCCGTCATAAAGGAGAGACATCGAATCAAAACTACGACCTGCCCACAGATGAACAAATGTACTATTTTAAGTTCATCATTCATAAATTTGACGAGGAACATCTGCTTTGCCAATATCGGGATATTACGCAACGCAGTAACATGAAGTACCGCCTTAGATCGGTATTGACTGCACAACTTGAGGTTGGAAAAGTGGCTATGATCGGTCATTGGACTTATGATCTACAACAACGAGAATTTACATTCAATGGCTATTCGAATCTACGAAAAAGAAATCTGGAAAATCCTGAAACAATATCTTTGCAAGAGCTGCTCTCGCACGTTCACCCAGATGACCGAAACGAGATGTATAACTTTTTGCATAATGAAGCAATTGAACATAAAACCCTCGAATATCGTATAAATCAGGCCGATGCTCCCATTACCTATGTCCGGGCAACAAAATATGCCAAACGCCTTGAAAACAATATTCATATTATACATGGTTTTTCCCAAAATGTAAGCGATTTTATTAAGAATCGAAATGAACTTGAAATGGTGCTTGCTGTTGTTGACAAAGCACCCTACAGTATTTTTGCTTGTCATAAAAATGGGACAATGGCTTTTGCAAATAAGGCATGCCGACAGCAAAATGGTCTGAAAGAAGAAGAGGTGATTGCTGACTTAAAAGTTTTTGAATGCCTGCGGGAGTTCACAACGGAAGAAGCTTGGGACCTATCTGTGCAAAAAATAATTTCTGCTTCGGGTTATTATCAATTTCGTTGTGATACGCTGTATCCGGAATTGGATATTATTGGCTCAGAATGTAGTTCTTTAATGATTAAAAACGGTAATGGCGAAGATATTGTATGGACCATCAAGCGGGATATCTCGGATCAGCTTCGTTACGAAGAGCAGCTGTTGCGTTCTAAAGAAGCGGCTGAGGAATCTGAGCGCTTAAAATCGGCCTTTATTTCCAATATGAATCACGAAATTCGAACTCCACTCAGTGCAATCATGGGATTTGGAAGTATTATTGCCGATACGCCAGATCCTGAGCTGCGAAAGGAGTATGGTGAGCTCCTCAATGCAAATAGCAATCAGCTGCTACGGTTGATAACGGATGTACTGGAAATGTCGCAGATGGATGCGGGTAAAGTAAGATTAAAGAATTCGGATGTTTCCCTTAAAGGAATACTGAATGAATTATCATTAAGTTTTCTACCAAATGATGATCAACCAGCGATAATTTTTGACATTCCCGAAAGGGAATTAGTGGCTTGGCTGGATCGTGGGCGAGTCATTCAGGTTCTTGTCAATTTAATTAATAACAGCTTAAAGTTTACACCACAGGATGGTGTTATACATGTTGGTTATAGTTTAAAAGAAGATCATATAGAGTTTTATGTAAAAGACAACGGTATCGGTATTGCTAAAGAAAAGCAGGATTCTATTTTTAAGCGATTTTATAAGATCAATCCCCTCGATAAGGGCACTGGCCTAGGGTTGGCCATTTGTAAAGGAATTATCGAGCAGATGAATGGAGAGATAACTGTAGAGTCGGAGTTAGGTCAGGGCACTACTTTTGTTATAATTTTGCCTATTGGCAAGCAAGTTTAAATTTTGCTATATGGCAGAAGAACTAGCGTATAAACCGATCAAGATCTCGGTATTATTGATGAGATGCATTGTTGTATTGGTCGCACTCGTCACTTCGTTTTCGTTTTTGGGCTTGTATATCCCGCCACAGAAGACCGTTTTCTTTCAATGGGTCGGTGTGTTATTGCCTGCCCTCTTATGCTGTAATCTCGTGTTTTTAATTATTGGATTGTATAAACATAGTTGGTATAGTATTTGCCCATTAATAGCGATATTGGCCAACTTTCATTATTTTACAAAAATCGTTCAAAACAATCCTGAACGATCGGAGGAAATAACGGATATACGTGTAGCGACGTATAATGTTCGTGAGTTTAAAATGGTTTATAATCTATCATCTATGGATCAGATCGCAGCTTATATCGATGCACAACATATAAATACACTCTGTTTACAAGAAGTTCCAGCTAATTGTACCCTGGCGGAACTGAAGCGTACGTTTGGTCAGTTTCAGTATTTCATCATGACAGGAAATAATTCAGGGCACAGTCAACTTGCTATTTTAAGTAGATTTCCGTTAGACTCGGTACAGACCATTTCGTTTGATGAACGCCCTAACTGTGCGATCTTTGCAGATCTATCTTATAAGAAACATAAAATTCGGATCGGCAACTGCCATCTGCAGACAACAAACTGGAATCAGGTCAAAGGAGATCTAATTCCTGCGGAAAACAGAAGTGCAAATTGGCTGGGTGCTCTCAATACCTTATCAAGAAATTTTAGATTAAGAGGCCCTCAGGCAGATCATCTAAAAAGCGTGATGGATAAATCCCCTTTTCCGATGCTTATGTGCGGAGATTTCAACAATAGCCCCAATTCATATAGTTATCATAAAATTAAAGGAAATTTGAAGGATGCGTTTCGCGAAGCAGGTAATGGGTATGGATATACTTACAGTAATTTAATGAAGCTGTTTCGCATAGATTTTGTCTTCTTTTCTGGAGACGTATTACAAGCTATAAATTACAGAACAGGAAATATTGACTACAGTGATCATCTTCCTGTATTGGTTGATTTTAAAATAAATTGATGTTAGATAACATTTTTGCTACGATCTAAGTAATTATTCTTGTAATATTGATTTATAAATTTTAATGTCCACACAAGCTATTAATTATCTATGGAAATCGATTATTCAATGTATAATATACTCATAGTAGAGGATTCTGAGCTTAATCTTTTTGTTTTAAAAGAGATCTTAGAACGCGAGCATTTCAACGTTTTCTCCGCTTCTGGTGCCAGAGGGGCTTTTGAAAATTTGCAAAAGCATAGAGTAGATCTTATTTTAATGGACGTCATGATGGGGGAGACGAACGGGTTTGATCTCACTAAGCAATTAAAAGCCTTGGATCAATATAAGCATATTCCTGTGCTATTTATTACCAATCTAAAATCTCCGGATGATGTCGTGCGGGGATTTGACAGTGGCGGTGTAGATTATATTCCAAAGCCTTTTAATAAAAAGGAATTGCTTCAACGCATTAAACATCAGATCAACCTTATTGAATCGGGGAATACAATTGCTAAACAGACGGCGCAACTGCAGGAAGCAATATTAAATCGGGACAGAATGTATGCTATTCTGGCACATGATCTACGAAGTCCGATTTCTTCACTCAAAATGATCTTAAATATTTTGACCATGAGTCCTGAGGGTAGTAGTATTGGATATGACAATATGGTCAATACAGGTAATGATATTGCCGAGCAGCTTTTTAGTGTCTTGGACAATTTGCTCAAATGGACGAAAAATAGCCTGGGCGTGTTAAGTTATATGCCTCAGGAAATCGAGTTTGATGAAATGATTACAGGTGTGGTGGAAACACTTCAACCCACAGCTAAATTGAAAAAAATCGAAATACAATTAATATTACAGCCAGGTTTGCAGATCTTATTTGATGCAGATATCATGAAAAGTATGTTAAGAAATCTTTTAATTAATGCTGTGAAGTTTAGCCACGAAGGTTCCCTGATCAAGCTTAATTTGTCTCGCCACGGGGATGATGCTATGGTCGAAATTATCGATACGGGGGTAGGAATGAGTATGGAAGCACAGCGTCAGCTATTGGATCAAATGAAGGAGGAGAGTGAGATTACTCCTATGCGTGAGAAAGGTAAAGGCTTAGGTTTGTGGGTAGTTTATCATTTTATTCAGCGTGGTGGTGGAGCATTCTTTTTTGAGTCAAAAGAAAATGTCGGCTCCCGTTTCGGCTTTCGTATTCCGCTAATGGACGCAGCATCTAATCGATAGAACCTCGAAATTATAAATTGATATATGTATAACTTAAAAAAGAGAATTCTGGTTTCGGGTGGAGCTGGATTTATAGGTTCCCATCTTTGTGAACGTTTATTGAACGATGGGAATGAAGTGGTTTGTATAGACAATTTTTTTACAGGGGATAAATCGAATATTGTTCATCTGTTGCAGAATCCCTATTTTGAGCTTGTGCGGCACGACGTGACGGAGCCTTTTTTGGCTGAGGTCGATGAAATATATAATCTGGCCTGTCCGGCAAGTCCCGTTCATTATCAGTATAATCCGATTAAAACCATTAAAACATCGGTTATGGGGGCTATCAACATGCTTGGTCTTGCGAAGCGGGTGAATGCTCGTATTCTACAGGCTTCTACTAGTGAAGTTTATGGCGACCCACAGGTTCATCCGCAGCAAGAAAGCTATTGGGGAAATGTAAATCCTGTCGGTATTCGATCCTGCTATGATGAGGGAAAGCGTTGTGCTGAAACGCTCTTTATGGATTATCATCGCCAACATCATATTGCGATAAAGATTGTTCGCATATTTAACACTTACGGTCCACGTATGCATCCCCGGGATGGGAGGGTAGTTTCAAATTTTATTATGCAAGCTTTACAGCATAAGGATATTACCATTTACGGTGATGGCAATCAGACTCGTAGTTTTCAATATGTAGATGATTTGGTGGAAGGAATGATCCGTATGATGGCTACAGAAAAGTCTTTTATTGGCCCCCTCAATATCGGTAATCCCAATGAATTTACTATTTTGCAATTGGCGGAGCAGGTTATCTTGCAGACGGGATCACAATCAAAGATTAAATTTTTGCCTTTACCCCAAGACGATCCGCAGCAAAGGAAGCCAGATATTGAGCTAGCTAAGAAAAGCTTGGACTGGAATCCTACAGTTCAACTGGAAGAAGGGCTCTCCAAGACAATAGCGTATTTTAAAACCTTTTTATAAGGCAGGCGCGTCTTTCATTTATCGCTTATCCAGCAATGACTTGGGCTTTATGTTGATTGATATGATCAAGAAGTGTTTCATTTAAAATGGGCGAAGTTTTCAGCATCTCACGGATAGGGTATTTTTCGACGATATTTTTCAGCGCGTCAAGATGACGTTGATGATGGAGGTTGTTTTCTGTAAAATCATAAATATTCTGAATAGCGGCATTAGATTATAGGCTATCTTGGAGAATATTAAGGCAGCTTCTGTTGCATAAAATGCTTTCAGGTTAACGCTCTCTGCTCCAAAATAGCCCTGAGCCAAAAGTTAGCAACCATTTTTACCTCATTTACGCAAGCGATAATAACGCTTATGCGCATCTTGACCCGGTGTTTTTTCCAATCGAAAATTTGACCAAGAGCCCTATCTGAACGTGTAATCTCCGTATGAAGAAAACGGTTTGCCCCAAGGAGTAATCTCTTGATTAGTAAATGATAACTCGAATTTCATAGCTCTCTTTTTTCTACTGCTAAGCAGTTGGATTCTAATGCTCTAAATTAACCATTTTTTTCTATGGTGTAATCTTTGTTAAACGATGCATGGCTAGTTTTGTTTCAGTAAAGCAGTAAAATAAAGAAAACTAAATAAAATGAACTTCAAGAATGTAAAACCACGCTGGAAAAACAGGGAAGATAATTGATTATATTTACTGCCAAATGTCAGAGTCAAAAAGAATCTACCAAATTGATCTATTTCGCTTTATCGCGTCAACTGCTGTGGTATTGTATCATTATCTGTATCGGGGATATGCGGCTGGGAATATGTCTCTTTTACGGTTTGAGGGAGTTGGTGAATATGTTAAATATGGCTATCTAGGTGTTGATCTATTTTTTATCATCAGTGGTTTTGTAATTGCCTTTTCCATGAAGCATCTTTCGCTGCGTAAATTCTGCTACTCCCGCTTTAAGCGTCTATATCCGATGTATTGGATCTGCCTGATGATGACTTTTGTGGTGACCTATTTTTGGGGAGCCCCACGTTATCATGTTACATGTGTACAGCTATTGGCCAATTTGACCATGGTGCAAAAACTGTTGGGACAAGGAGATGTTGATGGCGCCTATTGGTCGCTCTATGTGGAGCTGAAATTCTACCTGATAATAGCGTTATTCTTGATCCTGAACCGCTTTATAAAAATACGCTTGGATTACCTCGTTTATTTTTGGCTGCTATTGTCCAGTCTACGCTTTTTTGTTGGTCCATCGGAAATTTATGATGCACTTCACGAATTCTTCTTATTGGATTGGAGTGCCTACTTTATTGCGGGAATTATATTTTGCCAGATTTTTTTGCATGGGCCAAAAATGCAGTATGTTGTCGCCTTACCCTGGTGCCTGTACATTTCCATCGATGCTGCCGTAGGCCGTATTCATTGGCTGGAGCGTACTTTTCACAGTGGCTTTTCTCCTTATATTATTGGAGCTTCCATCGTTGTATTTTACCTGCTTATGTTACTGGTTTCCTGTAAAAAACTCCAGGCGATCAATTCGCCCATATTTGTTAAAATTGGCATGCTGACCTACCCGCTTTATTTGGTTCATCAGCATATAGGTTTTATTATTTTTAATCATCTGTACATGTATCTGAGCAAATATCTGCTTCTCTCTGCTGTGATCATCTTTATGCTCGCGATAGCTTATATCCTGAGTGATCGGATTGAACCAAGGATCATGAAGTTGTTTAAATCATAAAAGGTCCGAAGGTAATTATTACCCCCGAACCTTTTTGTTTTTCATAGGAGATGTTTTCGGTAAGAAGCAGCCAAGTTCACCGTTCTCCCCAAAGGTTTAATCAACACGACAGATCTTCTAAGATTGTAGCAAAAAGGGTCACTAGTTAAAATCTGGAGACTATAGGCTAAAATAAACCTATGTATAATGCGCTATTGTCATTAATTTTATAAATGTCAATTTAACAAGAATAAGAAAGCGCAAGCCATTTTTGAATGTAGGTTAGAGATGGGAAAACCCTGAGGGAAAGAGGATGGGGACACAACATTATGGCGAACTCAAAGATAGTGATATGAAAAGATACAAGATATATGTTGCAGCATTTTTTATACTTTTTATCAAAACGATAGATGTTGCTGTGGCGCAGGGGGGAGACCAAATATTGGATGGTATTGGTGAAACGGGTATGGTGGTACGCTATACCTTTAATGGTGATTTAAAGGACTGGTCACGGAACGGACTCCATGGCAAGTTTCAGGGCGAAAAAGCTTCATTTGTTGCAGATAAGCAATTCACCAAAGTATTGTCTCTTGCTGGCGGAAAGGATAATTTTATCGTATTGCCACCGCAGGCGCTCTCCGATTTGGAATCCATCAGCATAACAGGCTGGCTATACTTACATGCAGCTCAGCCGGAGCAATATTTCTTCGATTTCGGACAGGATATAGCCCGGCATTTTGCTGCAACAGCAACAGGAACGGATCTGAAAAAGGGATATCAGGGAATAATCTCCCAGAGGAAGGGCGAATCGAAAAATGCAGTTTCGCCGGCTGTCCCTTTAAACAGGTGGGTGCATCTGGCTATTGTGGTTGATATAGCTGCGGGTTCTATGCAGACGTATTTAGATGCTGTGCCAGTTGGAGAAGCTAAGGATATTCCACAGGAACTAAGCGCGGTTTTCGGACAAACGGGTAGCAAAAGGACGTTGTATATCGGAAAATCTTTGGTAGGTGGCAATTCGAATTTAAATGCTTTGCTCCACGATTTTCGGATCTATCGTGTGCCGCTGAGCCGGAACCAGATCAGCACGGTATACGGAAATGCGCTGAAAGGTGTGCACGAAGACCGTAGTGCTAAAGGTAAAGCCGAGGACGATCTGCCTAGCTTTCCAATGAATAAAGCGCAGCTTTATAATGCGTATCTGACCAGTGTCAGTGATGTCAACGTAGAAACGGAGGTTGGTGAGCTACCCCGATTGCCGAGTTACGTCGTCGGGACTTACAAAGACGGTATGGTAGGGCATAAAGTACGTGTGTTATGGCCCGCACCTACAGACAATAGTACCGTCCTGCAACAAACGGCCTACACCATTACCGGACGAGTTCCGGGGACTGATCTGAAACCCAAAGCAATCATCACCGTAAAAGGAAAGGCCAAAGCTAGCCTGCCCAGCCTGCAGCTGGCACCTTTTCACCTGGATCAAGTTTCTCTGAATACGGATGAAAAACATCAGCAGACCAAATTTATTGAAAATCGCGATAAATTCATTGATACATTGGCAAAATCGGATCCCAATTCATTCCTTTATATGTTTCGTCACGCGTTTGGGCAGAAGCAACCAGCAGGTGCGAAACCTTTGGAAGTGTGGGACAGTCAGGATATCAAACTGCGGGGTCATGCTACAGGACATTACCTGACGGCAATTGCACAGGCGTATGCGAGCACAGGATATGATAAAGCGCTCCAGTCAAAATTTATGGGGAAGATGGATACCATGGTCAACGTGCTTTATGCCTTGTCAAACTTGTCGGGCGCGCCGAGGCAAGGGAAAGAAGCGGGGCAAGCCTATGTCGCTGATCCTGTTGCGGTACCTTATGGTCCCGGTAAATCGGCTTATGATTCTGACCTGAGTGACGAAGGAATCCGCACCGATTATTGGAACTGGGGGCTAGGTTTTATCAGCGCCTATCCCCCAGATCAGTTTATTATGCTCGAGCATGGTGCAAAATATGGCGGGCAGAAAAACCAAATTTGGGCTCCTTATTATACCCTGCATAAGATCTTGGCCGGCCTGTTGGATGTTTATGAGGTAAGTGAAAATAAAAAAGCATTGCAGATCGCGCAGGGAATGGGCAACTGGGTGTATACACGTTTAAATCAAGTCCCGACCGACACACTGATCAAAATGTGGAATACCTATATCGCCGGTGAATTTGGTGGGATGAATGAAGTGATGGCGAGGTTATACCGTATAACGGGTGAAGAGAACTATTTAAAAACCGCCCGTTTATTTGACAATATTGATATGTTCTACGGCAATGCAGCGCATGCACATGGACTGGCCAAAAATGTAGATACTTTTAGAGGGCTACATGCCAATCAGCATATTCCTCAAATTGTGGGCAGTATGGAACTATATCGGGTGTCCAATGAGCCTGAATATTATAAAATAGCAGACAACTTTTGGTATAAAGCCACCAACGATTATATGTATAGTATCGGTGGTGTGGCTGGGGCAAGAAATCCGGCTAATGCCGAATGTTTTATTAGCGAGCCGGCGACATTATATGAAAATGGATTTTCTGCAGGCGGGCAGAACGAAACCTGCGCAACCTATAACATGCTGAAATTGACAAGTGACCTGTTTATGTTCGATCAGCGCGCAGAGTTGATGGATTATTATGAACGTGGATTATACAATCATATCTTAGCTTCCGTTGCAGAAAATAGTCCAGCAAATACCTATCATGTGCCTTTACGCGCGGGATCTATCAAGCAGTTTGGAAATGCTGATATGAAAGGCTTTACCTGCTGCAACGGTACGGCTATTGAGAGCAGTACCAAATTGCAGAATACGATCTATTTTAAGAGCAAGGATGATCAGGAGCTATATGTCAATCTGTATATTCCTTCTACTTTACATTGGACGGAACGCGGAATCAGAGTCGAGCAACAAACAAGTTTCCCGAAAGCGGATCAAACATCGCTTAAGATAAAGGGGAATGGCAAATTTGAACTTCATGTGCGGGTGCCAAGCTGGGCAACAAAGGGATTTTTTGTTGCAATCAATGGTGTCGATCAAAAAATCAAGGCTGAGCCGGGAACTTACCTGACCTTAAACCGTAACTGGAAAGATGGGGATGTGATCAACCTTAAAATGCCATTTCAGTTTCATCTGGACCCGGTTATGGATCAGCCCAATATTGCCAGCCTATTTTATGGGCCGATCTTATTGGCAGCCCAGGAACCTGCAGCAAGAAAAGACTGGCGTAAAGTAACCTTAAACGCCAACGATATTGCGAAGTCGATTAAAGGGAATCCCGAAACATTGGAATTTTATATTGATGATGTGCTTTATAAACCGTTTTATGATACCTACGGACGTCATTCGGTTTACCTGGATGTCAGTTTAAAATAGGAGGCTAGCAGTATATTCCTAAATCTTTCCCAAATTCAAGGTATCTTTGTCAGAAACAATTGTGTGTTTGAATTGTCATTTAAAATTGGCATATCGTTGGTATTTACAAAGGTTCTCATTGCGTTAAAGAAGGTAAGATGAAAGTACTCCTAATTGAAGATGAAGAAGAGTTAAGGGAAATAGTCAAAGCGTCATTAATCAAAGAAGAATATACGGTAGAAACCGCCGGAGATTACCAGGCAGCACTTGAAAAGGTTGCGGTATATGACTACGATTGTATATTGCTCGACATTATGCTGCCTGGAGGAAATGGTCTGCAGATCCTCGATCAGCTCAAAAATGAAGGCAAGTCCGATAATGTAATTATTATCTCGGCAAAGGATTCTTTGGACGATAAGCTAAAGGGACTCGAGCTTGGAGCCGATGACTATTTGACAAAACCCTTTCACATTGCGGAGCTGACCGCACGGATTAAAGCTGTGCTGCGAAGGAAACAACGGGAAGGTAAGCATACGTTGGAAATGGGCAACATCGTGTTGGACCTCAATGAACGCTGCTTATTCATTAGGAAGGAGCCCGTACCGTTAAAAGAATCTCTTTTATTCCGTTGTTATTTTATTTATTCTGTTGGTCATAAGTATCGTATCCATCAATAAAGTCGTCATACAACGTTTATGGGGGCCATTATATACTTTCTTGGATCAGTTGACACGATTCCGTTTGGGCAAAACCAAGGAGAAGCCTGCTATGGATACGCAGATCCAGGAATTTAAAGATCTCGAGCTTGCTGTGGCTACTTTAATTCACCATAACGAAGAAAGCTATGAACAGCAAAAACAGTTCATTGGCAATGCTTCTCATGAATTACAGACACCGTTGGCCATTATGATCAACAAATTAGAAATAATGGCGGAGACGGGGGGGCTAAACCAGGAACAGGCGGAGACTGTGGCAGCAGTATTAGCAACTGCCGAGCGGCTTGTTCGTCTCAATAAATCCTTGTTGCTGCTGAGTAAAATTGAGAATAAACAATTTTTGCACAACGCGGATCTTCCGTTCAATGCCCTGGTGCTGAATATTGTGGCGGAGTTGGAGGCTATTGCTGCGTTTAAAAAGGTAAGCATAAATGTTGTTCAAGAAGATCAGCTGAGTGTACAAATGGACAGTGCTTTGGCCAACATCGTTGTGTCAAATCTCCTGCGGAATGCGTTGTTCCACAATAAACTGGGGGGTGAGGTGAATATCCGTATAACGAACAAAGGACTGACCGTGTCCAATACGAGTACACATGCCGCCTTGGATGCTAACCTGGTATTTTCCCGTTTTTATAAGTCAGATGCAGCATCCAAAGGTATTGGCTTGGGGCTGGCCATTGTGCAGGCCATCTGTCACCTCTATGGTTTTGCGATCGTCTACCAGTATGAAAATAACCAGCATAGCTTTCAGGTAAATATGTTCCCTTAGAAAATATTCAGGAGCAGGCATGTGTTCCCAAATCTTTACAGATTCGCTTTTTTACTTTGTAGTATACTAAAAAATAGAATCATGAATTGTAAATTAATCTGGAGTGCATTCGTGCTTGCACTGACAACAACAGGAGCTATTGCGCAAGATATACCACAAAGTCAAGTGCCCGCTGTGGTGGTGAACAGTTTCCAACAGAAATTTCCAACAGCCAAAAAAGTGGAGTGGGAGGTGAAAGGTAATGTGTATGAAGTGGAATTTGAAACGGGCTTATTTGGTACAGACCAGGAAGCTTGGTTTCAACCTAACGGAAAAGTTTTGCGGTATGAAACTGAAATCAACAAAAAAGAATTGCCGAAGAGTGTGCTGGACCGGGTGAAGAGAGATTTTCTGGGCTATCGCATTGAAGACGCAAAAAAGATTACAGCTGAACAGAAAGTGAGTTATGCGTTTGAAGTGAAAAATGGCAAAGAGGATTGGAAGCTGGTACTCGATCCACAGGGAAATGTGCTTACGAAGGTAAGGGACTAAGCCAATTGCTGTAAACAATAACGCTTTGATGATGTTACCAGCTGCGGACATCGGGAAAATGAGCTGTGTAAAACCACCTTGCCAACAAATTGTGAATAGCAAGGCGGTTTTTTGTTTTGGGACTAATCTTCTCCTTCCTCTGCATGAAGTTCAAAAGATAGTTTTATGAGATCCTGACCAGCAAACTTAGTGGCATAATCCGATAGGTTCCAGTCAGCACGGGTAACTTTTGTTTTTGTGGTTGCATCATTAAACCTGCGAAGTACAAAGACTACATTTTTCTCGCCTTCATTATCTTTTCCTGCTGTAAAGTACGTGATGATTCCTGTTGTCTCCGTTGCTCCATTGACTGCAGAGCCATCACCGTAGGTCGCCTCTTTCGTTTGAAAGATTGCTCCGCTTCCTGTACTGCTATTCGGATTTAAAACAAAAGAACCACCTGTAAGGAACGCCTTATAGTAGTCTGCTGTTGCTTTATTGACAATGTATTGCCCTTGGATTTCTTTTGAAGAAGTATCAAATTGTTTTAATTCAATTTTATAGATCCCTGCGGGATGGAGGTGAGCATGTCCTCCTGCCAATACTGTTCCCTTGTCATCAAAGCTGATAACAGTTGGTTCTACCTTTTCTTTGTCGGCAAGATCATGGAAATGGTCTCCATGGGCTTCGCCGGCTACTTCAGTAAATATAAGCTTATAGGCAACTTTGGCATCTGTACCTTGTATGGTTAATGGCGATTCTATTGTAGTTGTATTTCCGGCTTTGTCGGTTACTGTAAAATGAAAATGATAGGCTCCTGCGGGTGCATCCGCCGGAACATCGATGTGTTCATGAAATGTCGCATTTTTTACACCAATGTATTTCCCATCCGTATAGGCTTTTGTGAACTTATATTGACCACCACCTTCCTGATGAACCTCTATTTCGATCTTAGCAATGAGTGCTTCGGCGAGAATATCACCTTCAAGATGAAGGTCTGATCCCGCCTGAACAGTTTTGTTATTGCCACTGCCGATTTCGAGTGCGCTGATCTGGGGCTTTGCAAGTGCTGGAATTTCCTCGTTATCTTTCTTGCAGGATGATAAAAAACCGAAAAGAAGTGTACTTAACAGGAAGAAGACGCGAATGTTTCTAGTTTTCATGTAAAATGGATTTAATTAAATTGAGTTGATAAATATGTATGGTATTATTCGAGTATACGGATGCTGATTCCTTTTTGGCTGCTCCATCCTGCCAGGTCAGTCACTTGGATCATAAAATGATAATTGCCGGGATCGATATCGGCTGGTACATCAATCTTTAATTCGGCATCGTATTGCTGTGGCTGACCCGGAATATTGACCGTCTTGACTAAAGTAAAGGGTTTGATAGGCGTTTTGATAGGTTCTATAGTACACTCTCCGATTTCTGTGCTATGCGAATGATGATCAAAATTGTGGTGTACATCAATACTATAGCTTCCGAGCGCTACATTGTCGGATAGCTTACTGTGGAAAGTAAAGCTTGTACCGCGTTTAATGGTGCTGCACTGTTTTGGAAAGGCTGTTTCGGAATCGATGGTGATGACCGGTTTTTCGGTATCGATGCTTTCCTTATCTTTCTTACAGGCAACGGCCATCGTAAGTAACACCGCGATAAGTGTATATTTTTGGACTGTTTTCATAGGAGATCGTTTCATTTTTAAATTTTTATTCATTCGTATATCTTTTATTGTTAGCATGCTTTTGTGATGTTCGGTTATTCAGGTGTCTTCGTTACAAATTGTATAAGTGTTCACTGTACGCTTCGATTCACGTAATTCATTGCGATCAAAGGCTTATTTAAAGTGGCTATATTTCGGTAAAAGTTATTTTTATTCTTCATTCGCGGTCGTTCATGTTACGATCTGGACTGTTTTCCAAAGGGAACTCCAACGGATAGCATAAAATTCCTTCCCTGTTCAGGCAATGAGATCAGCCGATAAAAGCTGGTATGATCCATATACTTCTTATCAAATAGATTTTGAACCTGTAAGCGTAATTGGAGGGCAGATCCCGAAAACCGAAGCTGTGTGCCTGCTCGAAAGTTGAAGACCTGATAAGCTGCTGTGGACTCTTCTGGCGGAACAATATGATGCTGCACAGCTGTCCATTTCCAATCGACGGAAAGGTAGGTCTCTTTAAAATGTTTGCTGTTTTTTGCTGTCCAGCTGATGTCCATCAACGCTGAAGGCGCCGGAGAGAATGGAAGTGTATAGCCTTTCTTTGCACCCGATAGTTGTTCTGATCGGACGTATTCGCCCAATAATTCTACTTTCCATTGTTTCAAAGGCTGATAGCTGAGCTTCAATTCAGCTCCATAGCGGCGAACACGGCTTTCCATATATTCAAAGATTTGATTGCCGGCACCATAATATTGATCGTAGCGCGACGTGGGGTTGAGGTAGATATAATTGGAAAAGTAATTAAAGAACGGCGTAAAGGCGACAAAGACTTTTCTGGGACTCCAGGTCAATGATAAATCCAGCTGGTAGGATTGTTCGGGGGACAAGGATTGATTGCCTTTTTCATAACTGAAGTAGTGATAGTTGACACCATTAGCACCGAGCTCCTGTGCAATAGGAGCCCTGAAACTCTTTCCTACATTGATTTTTGTTTCCAGATCTCCGAATTGATGTGCCGCTCCTAAAGACCAAACCAGGCTATTGAAACGGCGACTGAGCGCTGAAGCCCGAACTATTCTTCCCGACTGATTGTCTTCCAGCTGTGATTCGAACCAATCCCGATAAGGTGACGTCTGAATATGGCTGTAATCGTAACGCAACGCCCCGTACAGCATCGTTTGGTCCGCGAGCTTGTATTGATCGTATACGAATAGGCCCATTGCTTTTTGGTTAAATGAGGGGATGAGGAAGCCCCAGCCATCGATCCGGTTATCCTGATACTCTCCATTTGCACCTAGGGTAAGTCGATGTCTGGCCAACTCAAATTGGTCTTTTACAGTGATACTATAGACCTGTTTGTCATACAACCTTTCCAAATTGATCGGGACAGTCATATCGTTTGGATAAACGGGTGGCATATAACCATGCGCGGTGTAATTGTTGTATTCTTGCCGGTAGTTTTTCTGATAACCCAGGTCTATCCAAAGCTTATGCTTATCCAGATCGATAAAGTTGCGGTTAATAAGCTTCAGGTGATTGACCGTCTGGCTAGGGAAACCAATGTCACGACTGGATCTATCATAGAATGCCGTGTCTACTCCCCGTGGTTCCAAGCCATGTGCATTGGCAAAGAAGCCAAACTTTGTATGATAATTACTCAGATAGAAAATCGAAGAAAAACGATCCGATAGATATCCACCACGTAGTTGAAAATGTGTTTCTCGTCCTGCTGTGTTGCGAACATGCCGATCTTTCAGGCGTACTGCATAATTGTAGACATAGACAGTATCTGTGGGCACTCGGTAATCGCCATATTCCAGGTGCGTGAATCCGCCTCCAACTACCCAATTTCCCTTTCTACCCTGTGCTTGTAGCGATCCGCCAAAAGTCGCGTTGTTTGACTTTGTCAATAGGTTAAACTGCCCTTTAAAACCTGTCTTCTGTAGTTCCGCTGGCGGTGCTAACCGAACCACACCCCCAATAGCATCTGAGCCATAGAGAAATGAGCTGGCCCCCTTAAGCACCTCGGCACTTCCCACACTGAATTGATCGATTTCCAGTCCATGATCCAATCCCCACTGCTGGCCTTCATGTTTAATGCCATTTTCTACCGTGGCCACACGATTAAATCCGAGCCCTCTAATCTGCGGTTTAGATTGATTGGCACCTATGCCGATGGCGCTGACACCGGGAAGTCGGCTTAATGTCTGCATTAAACTCCCGCCTTGGTATTTTTGTATAGAGTCGGCAGTCAACAGCTGGATCGATAATGCGCCCTCTGCTGCGCGGTGATAACGTCGCCCGCCAACTTTAACTTCTTCAAGCTCGATGCTCTTCTCCTGTCCATAGCAAGGAAAAAATAGTTGTTGTGCTGCGATAATTGAAAAAATAATATACCTATTCATCTATTTGGATTCGATTCGTAAAGCGTAAGTCGTGCAATCCATATGTATTCCAACTTGTATGTATTGCAATTAAGTTGCAACAAATATAGGGAAAAGATTTTAAAAGCAATATAGTTGCATTATAATAGGCAGAATTGACTGTACGATACAGTGGCAAAGTTTTTGTTGCTTTTTGGCGCCTGAAGAGTATAAAAAGCATGTTTTACAAGTAGTACATACGATGATATATGAAGTTAAGTGAAGAATATTCTATTAAAGTTGCCGCATTGCAATCGGCTGAACATCAATTGACAGTTGACCTTTCGAAACGCATTACGCCCGATATATGGCTTGATGTCCTGATTTATTTTGAGCACAACTTGCAGCAACCCAGTGCGGCTGCACTTTATGATGCATTATTTGAAAAAGGAACTGATTTTGCAGCAAACGTATATCTGAACGAAGAGGATTATTCCTTTTTTATTGATAAAATACGGACAATATTGGAGCGCTATGCTGCGATCAATCCTCACGCATGGGTGGAGCTTGGCTTACAGCATATTTTATGCCGCCGACATGTAGTGGATAAAGAAAAAGCTTCCCTTTCTTTGAAGAGAGGCATCGATGCGGGTGTTGAATGGGCAAGACCTCTTTATTTATACTACAACTATTTAGGCATGCTGTCTGCTATCGACTGCGATAGCGCCAAGGCCGAACTTGATGAGCTCGCGTTGGGCGGAGATCACTGGGGAATAGCTTATGCTGCCCATATCGATGTCTGGACCGATAAATACAAAGAAGTCTTTGACCGTATACAGGTGCTCAAGCAGTCTCCGGAGCGGAAACTACTGCGTCATTATTATGAGGCGCTACAATTTTACTATGCGCGTAAAGAGGACAGGGGCAAACGCCTGAAAACCCTGGAAGAGGGTATTGCGATGGCTGAATCTCGTTACTGCAGATTTGTGCTGAATGAAATAAAACGTGCGGAGGCGACTTCCTTAATTGAACAGGAGCTTCTTATACCGGAATATCAAGAGCTGTTTGAATACGGAATGATGGATGCTGCGGTGCAAATAGCACTTATCAAACTTCAGGTATTAGGCAATGAAAATAGGGAAAAACAGGATTTCGAAGAACCGCTGTGGTATCTCCAGAAAGCATACGATTATAATAATAATTATGCGGGCTATCGTCTTGCTTGTCTCTATCTCTATCAGAACGCGTTGCAGGACATCGAAAAGGGATTATCTTTATTGCATCTGCTCGACGAGAAAGATAATTATGTGGAAGCGCAGGTTGAACTTGCTGAAATCCTCCTCGAAGGTCAGTTCCTCCCAAAGAATGAAACATCAGCCTTCCAGCGCTTCAGCGCAATGGCGGAAAAAAATATTGCTTACGCGAAGTTGCGCCTAGGCAACATGCTCGAATCTGGTTACGAGGGTTTGGCTCCGGATTATAAAGCCGCCTTTGATTATTATCAGGATGCCGCAAAAGATAAACTGCCACAAGCTTTATATCAAGTCGGCAGATTCTTAAAGTATGGAATCCATAATGATGCGCCTGATCTGGCAGCTGCATTGCCTTACTTCGAGGAAGCGGCAGTATATAATAACGCTACTGCGGTGACTGAAATGGGTTTAGCTGCTGAATTAAAATCCGAACCGGATTATAAATTGGCCTTTGATTATTTCTCGCGTGCGGCAGATATTGGCTATCCCTATGCCTATTATTTAAAAGGTATTTACTTGGAAAATGATTATCACCAGTCCGGAGCTCCCCAACCGAAAGCAGCTTTTACTGCCTTTGAAACCGGAGCCGGGATGCAGGAGCTAAATAGTATATATGAACTGGCGCGATGTTACCGGGGGGGCATAGGTACGGAGATAAATCTGGACCGGATGATTGCTTTATACCAACAGGCTGCTGAACGAAATCATGTACAGGCTTTGACTGATCTGGGTCTCTGTTATGAGTATGGTTATGGATTGAACCAAGATACATTTAAAGCACAGGAAAACATTAAGAAAGCTGCCGATCTGGGGTTCCCTTATGCAATTTACGTATTGGGACGTTACTATTTGACCGGTTTGGTGCAACAGGATGTAGCACATGGTCTTCAGCTTTTGGAAGAGGCCGCACAAAAAAATGTAGCTGAGGCACTCGTGCTGCTTGGCGACTACTTTTTCTTCGACTATGATCAGCGGGAAGAATACGACAAAGGTTTTGATTACTACACGCGTGCCGAAAAACTTGGCTATCTGACGGAGGGAATTGGCATGTGCTATGAGTTTGGTATCGGCGTGGAAGCACAGCCAGCAAAAGCATTTGGATATTATACACAAGCTGCGGAGCGAGGAAATCAGCAAGCGAGCTACCGATTGGCCCGTTGTTATTATTTTGGAATAGGTACCGAGATCGATAAAGCAGCCGCCTATGGGTATTTTATGGAAGTAGCGCAGCAAGGAAATGTGTATGCCACTTACTTTGTTGCGGTGCAACTGCTGGAAGGAGATATCGTACCGATGGACCTTCAAGACGGTGTCGAATGGCTTATGAAGGCCGCCGAAGCCGATCATGCTGACGCACAATATAAACTGGCCAACTGTTATCTCATGGGGGACGGGATAGAAGAAAATGAAGATCTTGCCCTGGAGTGGTTTGAACGGGCGGCAGACAATGGACATGATGATGCTATTCGATTGACAAAGAAAACGAGAAAGTAAGAAAAACATGCAAGAAGAAAAATCCTATTCCTTTCAGGTCAATCTGAAAGGAATGATCGCACTGCTCTCAGAACACCTGTATAGCGATCCCAATACATTTATTCGGGAACTGCTTCAAAATGGTGTGGATGCAATTACAGCATTGAAACACTTGGATGAACAGCATCAAGGAAAAATAACGATTGAGCTGCCAAGCACTGAACAACCGAAGTTTCTGTTCAGCGATAATGGAATAGGCCTAAAAGAGGCCGATATTCATCAATTTTTGTCGGTTATCGGGGAGAGCTCAAAGAGTAAGGACATCAAGGATGCTCAGGACTTTATCGGTAAGTTTGGTATTGGATTGCTTTCTTGTTTTGTGGTCAGCGATGAGATTATTGTTGAAACAAAGTCCGCTCTAGAACAACTGCCTCTACGTTGGACGGCCAGAGCTGAAGGGGACTATAAAATCGAGCGTCTGACAGAAGATATTCCTGTCGGGACACGGGTTATCCTAAGCCCTAAAAAGCAATTCAACTATATTTTTGAAGGGGATTATTTTGAGAAAAAAATCAAGTTTTATGGAGATGCGCTGCGAGAAACCATTTATATTGTTGTAGGAGGTGCCGAAAAGGTCATCCATAAAGAAGAACCCAAATGGCTGGCTCCATCGGTTTCGAAGACGGAATTGCTTGCTATAGGCAAAGAACTCTTTCATGTCAACTTTTTGGATGCAATTCCATTTGAAACGAAGGCGGGCAAGGCAAAGGGTGTGTTGTATATTTTACCTTTCCGTACGCAGTTTAGCAGTAAGCAGCGTCACCGAATTTACTTGAAGCGCATGTTTCTTGCCGAAGAAGATCAGTCTATTTTGCCAAATTGGGCATTTTTTGTCCGGATGCTTGTCAATACAGAGGAACTTAGTGCTACTGCCTCACGGGAGTCTCTGATGAAAAATGATCTATTGCGGCAGGCGCGAAAAGAAATTGCAGCTGTGCTCAAAACGTATCTGCAACAACTGAAGAAGATAGACTTCGATATTTATATACGTATTATCCAGACACATTATCTCCATTTAAAAGCTTTTGCGCTCGAAGATCCCGACTTCCTGGCTATTTTTTTAGCTGATATCCCGTTTGAAACCAATCGCGGACAGCGGAGTTTCCAAAATATCATCGATCAGCAACAGCAGCTCTATTACTGTGCTGATTTTGAGGATTTCAAACAGATTGACCGTATGGCCGATACACAGGGAATGATTCTTGTGAATGCTTCTTATACCTTTGATACGGAGTTGCTCCGCAAGATCAAACAACGATACCCCGACTATAAGATAACAGAGATGTCGCCAAATCAGCTCCTGGAAACATTTCAGCCGATTCATGAGGATGAGCAAAATCAATATGTTTCTTTTCAGAAAGAAGCGCAGCGCATTTTGGACGATTACAGCTGCATCTTGGAAATTAGGCGGTTTAAACCGATTGATACACCGGCTATTTTTACAAAAATGGACCAAAATAGTGTAGAGAGTACGATTAGCCAATTAAAGGAAAATGCAAATCCTTTTGCGCAGGTCCTCAAGACATCCAGGCCGAATAAGATCCAGAATACCTTATGTTTAAATGCGGATAATCAGCTGATCAGCACCCTAATGGATATTAAAGATGCCTACATGCTGCGTTCAGTCATTGAAGTACTTTACGTGCAGGCACTCATTTTGGGAAAGTACCCGGTCCAGGAACGGGAAATGAAGGTCATGAACGAAGCCCTAAAGAGCCTCATTGTAATGGGGCTGGATAATTTTGTGAATCTTTAACGCGGTGGAGGGATTTCTACACCAGGTCAGAATTTCCCTTTACCTTTTAGAGAGCTTATTTAAAAAGGAAATATTTCATTAAAAGAAGAGAATAAGAAGATGTATACACTTAAAATTCAGAAACTGCGCAATCAGGTTGCACGCGTAGACAATACCTTGGAGAAGGTTAATCTATTGACACAGGCTATACGGATTGCAGATGAAAACCAAGATATTGAATGGGGATATGACCTTCGTTTAGATTTAATCAGTGAAGAGATAGACCTCGCTTTTTCAACCGAGTCGTTACCCGCATTTGCGTGGATATTACAAGCTTACGATGAAAATCCGGAACTCTTTAATGAAGAAGATTTCTTATGGCAATACAAATGGATGATGTCCGAATTATACGATAATCCTGCTGTCAGCCGTGAGCAGATTGAAGCAGCTTTGGGCGACTTTGAAAAACGCTTGATTCGTAACGGTTATGGAAAGCGTGCCATACACAATGAGGAGTTAAGTGATGCCCTTGCGCAAAAGGATATAGCTGCTGTCGAGCGCGCATTGAAGAATGTAAATGCTGTGCAGAGAGATGACATGAGCGACTGTGAAGCCTGTGAAATGGATGCCGAAGTATCAGCAACACTATTACAGTATGGATATGCTCCTGCGGCCGAGAAAGCCTTGCCCTTAATTGAAGGCCAGTTTACCTGTTCCCATGTCCCTTTGCGTACGGCCGTGAACCTGGCTTATGAAGGTCTTAAGCAAGGTGATACCGAACAAGCGGATAAAATGGCGCTGCTGGCAGAAAAGGAGGTTTTTAAGAAAGAAAAGGATTCCGCAATTTTGATCTCGACAATTAAACTAGCAACCTATTTTTCCTATACCGATAGTGGTAAAGCCAAGGAATGGATCGAACGTTTTTTACCTTGGGCCGATGGTCCCGAAAATAGATCCATGTTTCAATTGGCCTGCTACATCGCCGAAGCCATGAAGAACTTCGGTCCCGACGAACCTTTTATACTTGAGCTCGGCAATCAGCATAATCTTTTTCAAGGGAAAAATACCTACACCGCAAGTGAACTGGCGACCCATTATGGGAAACTAGCGGATCAACTTGCAGACCGTTTTGATCAACGCAATGGCAATCACAACTTTCGCAATCAGTTAATGTCCCTTTAGCTTGAATGGCCCCGGAAATCCCTGATTTCCGTGATGAAATCCCGATGATTTGAAGATTATCTTTGTGTAAATGAGCATTTAATGCTGAATTATAAAGAAAAAATAGATCAACAATGATTAAACAAATTATTACAGGCATGGTGACCGTAGCGGTATTGACTATGTCAAGTTGTAGTTCGGGAGAAAAAGATCCTGCAGCGTACAACAATTCGATCATTACTGTTATCAACAGTAGTGAAACACATGTGACGGAGATGAATGCCGCAATGAATGGTTCCGATTATACGAAAGCCGAAAAGGTACGTGCAGATTGGGAGAAATCTCTGAATGATGATATCAAGAAAGTAGAAGATCTGGGAGATTTCAAAGGCGATGCGACATTCCAAAAAGCAGTGCTTGATGGCTTAAATGGGTATAAGAAAATCGTTACGGAGGATTATCCCAAATTGATTGAGCTCCGAAAAAATAAAACACCAGATGCGACCAAAGAGTCTGCATTGCTTGACAATATCAATAAAGCGTTTGAAAATATGAGCAATGGTGTCAATAAAGCATCTACAGCATTTGAAAGTAAATATAAAAGTTAAAATCATTGCATGCGCAGTTCAGTAAGCCACATCAGCAAAAATGATGTGGCTTTGTTTTTTGCCGTGCAGCTATTGTTGCTTGAGAAACACGGGGTCCTAAAATCTCTGCGCAGTATCGTAGGACAGCACCTAGCAAAACAAAATGCTAACAAACGTTAAAACTCCTTAGGCTGAACTTGAATTTCATATTTTTATGTAGTTTTACGTGAAGCTTGGCGGAGAGTGCCAAGTATAAGTGAATACAGTCAAAGAGTTTATGCGATCAAAAGCTATTGACAAAAACAGATTTCAATGAAAGCCATATCAATTTTAACTGCTCTGATTTTGTCTTCCTGCGCCAGTATACTAATGACAGCCAGTGCCCAGGAAGCCGCAAAAAAATTGGATTACGTAGTGCTTATGAACGCAGATACCCTTTATGGAAAAATCTCCTCCATCAAGGATCACAAACTCAAATTTGAAAATCAACAGAAAGAGAAACTAACTTTTACCCCAGATCAGGTATTTCGTGCTTACTGGGAATCAAAAAGAAAAGTCTATGCACCCTCTTATGTCGAAAATGGCTTGGAACCTGTTCAGGGAACTTCTCCACAAGTATTTCAAATAGGTCGATATTATACAGAGGAGCCAACTTTTGCAGAAGTGTTGGTTGATGGAGAAATAATGGTTTATTATGTGTCTAATTTGAATCTCGGTGGTGGCGGCGGAATGATGTTTGGTACAGGCGGTGGAGGTACGATGTTATCCATTGGAGTCAGTAAGTCTAAATATGCCTATGCATTAAAAAAGTCAACCGGTGAGGTGATTGAAATAAATAGCAATACGAATGGACTTTTTAGCAACAGCAAAAAGAAGCGGACAATTGCTTTGGGGCGTTTGATCAATGACGAACCGGAGCTATTTGCTGAGTTTGAAAATGAAAAGAAGTACGATTATGATCTTTTTATAAAGTACGTTATGCGCTACAATGAGCTTCAACTTTCCAAAACCTCTTCCGAGGAGAGAAAGAAACTTATTATTTATTGATATTTTTTTTAATTACTGATTCTGCAATTAAACGAATTTATGATACTTACAATCTTTATTGTACTGACTATAGCCGCCGCTTACGGCTTTTGGTTGCTATTTGAAAAAGCAGGACGCAAAGGCTGGGAGGGAGTTGTGCCCGTCTATAGTCAGTGGATCCAATCACGTATCCTAGGCAAGAAGACCTGGCAGCTGATCCTTTTGCTGGTTCCGATCGTTAATATTTTTGTATTTTATAATCTCTACCTCGATTTTATTCATTGTTTTGGTAAAAGAAGATTTTGGGAAAACTGCGCCGCAGTACTGGTCCCTTTCATCGTTCTGCCACTTTGGGGCAAAGATAAAAATGTGCAATTTCTAAATGGGCTATACACCAAAAATCTGAAAGCAGCGCATGCCGAAGGTCGCGGGGCGACAAAGGAAGCTGAGTTGGAGATCGCACATCAATCTTATATGGATTATAAGAAGAAATATCCCTATAAAAAATCAATGGTGCGTGAATGGGCCGACGCGATTGTGTTTGCAACTGTCGCTGCAACGCTAATTCGTGGATTTCTATTGGAAGCATTTATGATTCCATCGGGTTCTATGCAGCAGTCTTTACTCATTGGCGATTATCTTTTTGTGAGTAAACTAAATTACGGTCCCCGCATCCCCAATACACCAATAGCCTTTCCTTTTGCACATCATACGATGCCATTAATAGGAGGGAAAGCCTTTTCTGAACTTATTGAACTACCCTATAAACGATTGCCCGGATTTCAAGAGATCAAACGGAATGATGTAATCGTTTTTAATGCACCAGCAGGTGATACTGTTGCTGTGGAAAATCAGGATTTGCCCTATTATGATTTGGTGCGTAGCATGGGACGTGAAGCCGTACATCAACAATTTACGATTCAGACCCGCCCAGTAGATAAACGTGAACATTTGATTAAGCGATGTGTGGGAATGCCGGGAGATAAAATCGGTATGAAAGAAGGGGTATTGTTTGTGAACGACAAGCCAGGTTTTGTTGCTCCGGAAAGTCAAATGGATTATATTGTGACCACCGATGAGACTGGTCTGGACGAACAGCGCTTGAAAGATATGGGAATAGAAGTCTCTCCCATTCAGCCCGGCGCTTATCTCATCTTTTTAACCCAAGAACAGGCGGCAATGGTGAAATCCTGGTCCAATGTCAAATCCATGCAAATGAACTTGGAAAAACCGGGAGTTACCCAAGCAAACACCTTTCCAAACGATCCACAATACAAATGGAACTACGATAATTTTGGCCCCTTTGTCATTCCTAAGAAAGGCATGACTATTCCTCTAAATGCACAGACCTTTCCGCTCTACGAACGAGCTATCCGGGTGTATGAAAATAACCAGTTGGAAAAGAAATCGGATGGGATTTATATCAATGGAAACCGAACAGATTCCTACACCTTTAAAATGGATTATTATTGGATGATGGGCGACAATAGGCACAATTCGCTCGATGCTCGGGATTGGGGATTTGTTCCGGAAGATCATATTGTCGGAAAAGCATTGTTTACCTGGATGAGCTGGAATGCAGATGGTAATGGACTTTCCAAAATACGTTGGAATAGAATTTTTAAAGGTATCCATTAACTATATTTTGCAGCTAGCAGATGTAGCCGAATTCCATCACAAAATTTACTCAATCGATTGTGTTATTTTTGCGCAATCGGTTGACTGTTGTTCTCTCGCAGATTATTTATTGCAAACGTTATTTATCCAATTATGGACGCAAAAGGTGAGCATATTCAGACGGCTTATCCAATAGAGGCATTGAAGCAGTATGCTTATGGAAAAGGCGTGGAGCTAATTCGTAATTACGATTCACTGGTGTATAGACAACATCGCTTAATGGGATTGGAGAAATATAATAAAGTACCGAAAAATCGTATTCTCGCGCGGGTGAACTATAATTATTACATGTTTCGTGATGGTGATGGGGTTGCCTATATGGGCGATAAAGTTGGTTACGCGATGAAGATGGTGGTAACGCCGGAATCGGTGATTAAAGGAGATCCTTGCTGGGGTTTCAGTCATGAGGTGGGCCACGTACACCAGACACGTCCAATGTTTAATTGGGGTGGTTTGGGTGAGGTGAGCAACAACCTGTTCTCCTTATATGTAACACGTTCGTTTGGTAATAAAACTCGGGTTTCAGAGCAGAACAATTTTTAGAAAGCGAGGACCAATATTATTGAAAAACGAATTTCTTATTTGTCCGATCCGGATGTATTCGATCGTTTGATTCCTTTTTGGCAGTTACAGCTTTATTTTGAGAGTGAGGGAAAACGCCCCGATTTTTATGCTGATCTATTTGAGGCTTTCCGTCAGCAGAATATGAATAAACCAAGAAGACAGCGTTCAGATTGGAGTTCAGATCGCATGATGGGTGAGCGTAATCCTGCCGTCCATCAGCTGAATTTTGTTAAAACAGCCTGCGAAGTGGCCAAATTGGATTTGACGGATTTCTTTGATAAATACGGATTCTTTTTCGTTGGTACCTTGGAATACGACGATTATGGAAAGTATACCTATACCATGACGCAGGAAATGGTTGACGCCTGTCGTCTGGCAATTAAAAACATGAACCTACCCCAAGCCTAAGGCTGATCTTACAGCATTAAGAGACTAGGATAGGTAAACTGGCGCAAATGAAGCTCCGAATCGCAGTGAATGATTCGGAGCTTCTGTGTTTAGTGAGTATAGCTTGTGGATCTCGTTATTGTCTTGACGTTTTAAAAACTGAATGAACTTCCTGTGAGAAATTCTTTCTATCCTCTTTTAAAGTGAATAAGATGTTTTTAGCTGTGATTCAATTATACCTTGATACCTACCTTATGATAGGACATAAACTTTTAGGGGAGAGGCGAGTTCTAAGTGTGTATTTATGCGTTGCTGAGCCCTAGCATTCTTTTGTGCCTTTATAGCGTCTTTTTCCGAGTTATTTTCACGAGGCGGAACCCTAGTTCTCCCTAAATGAGCCATGCTTCCCCAGTAAATAAAGAAGAGTTAAGGATGCTTTATTCTTTAGTTTAGCTTTTGTTTATATTTAGCTTAGTATTAAGTTAGGTTTAGTTTAGCTTTAACCTATACTATACCTAAACAAACTCTAACTAAACCCTAAACTAAACCTAGTAAACAGGTAAGAAAGTATAGTTGCAAAAGAGCGTATTCCAAAACCTGTGTGCTGCCACCTTTTCGACCTTACCGATATCCGTCCGTCCCCTGTTATATCCTGCGTTGCGGTTTCTTTCCGATGCGATCTTTCCGGTGGCACAGTTTTCCGGATTTTCCGATATTCTTCCGTCCATCAGTTGCGCGCGGCATCTCGTCCCCGGTATTGGCTGCTTATGTTTGCCGCTGCAGGCGGTGCTGAAATCCCCGGGGAGCCTTTTTCACGGTGCCTTGGGCTTCCCCGCATTCGCCCGGGCTGCCGGAGCCGGCGTTCCAAACCCTGCGATCACCTGTTTTACAAAAAG
>NZ_DBGB01000004.1:0-46975 GCF_002295765.1 Sphingobacterium sp. UBA865
CTCTTTTAGTTGTAAATTTTTCTTTTAAAAAAGTCTCCGGTCAAATGTAGCAACTCAACTGGACGACTTGATAAAAGAGCTGGACAACCGGATCTTTTACAGGGCCAACCGGCAGTATGTTATCAATGTCAATGCCATTGAAAGTATATGGATATACGGTCGCAATCAGCTTCGTATTCAAACAAAACCGCAAAGTACAACGCCTATCCTGATCAGCAAAAACAAAGTGGCGGAATTTAAGAAATGGCTCGACCGATGATTAATTATATTTTGACTTTATGCTGCCGAATTTTGACTTTACGCTGGCGCAGGCATCTTTTGTTGTGATTGACCGGGAAAAATGAGGTCTATTTATTTTGAAATCCTACTAAATTCGAAGGGAATCTGGAGACTGTCGCCAGCAACATTGGCCTTCAACTTTTCACCTTCACGCCAGTAGGTAATTTTTTTAGGAAAGGGCAGCGAATCATTATTACACTCGAACAGGCCGTCTTTTAGCATGGTTATCTCAAATGCGATAAAATCTTTCTCATCGGGCGTTTTAACCAATAAATTCCAGTCGCCATCGTATTTTAATAATTGCATTTTTTCCTGATGGATGGTATCCAGGTTTTGCAGGGTAAAAGCAAAACCTGCATATTCAGTGTCTTTGATTTTCTGCCAATATTCAAAAGTCCGTTTATCTTTGGCTTCGTTGGTACGCTGCCATTTTCCCAATAACCAGTCGAAGTTTTCGGATGGCTCATTTTGAATTCCTAGGCATTGGACAAAAACGAGCAGCATGAATACTGAAATCCAAACGTTGATTAATTTTGCCATCTTATATTTCGTTTTAAAGTTTTATCAACTGATGATTGTAACTTGTGAAACAGGTATGCAACATAAACAAGGGGTTTTGTTGTCCCTATGTGAATAAATTTAATGAAAAAAAATCGGAGTTTGAAAAGTATTATCTTGGTAGTCACTTTGTTAATTTAGCTTAATGTTTGTTAAATCGGATCTACCCTAAGCAAACATTTATAAATAATTCGTTATTTAGGTATAAAAGGAAACAGGATGATGTCCGATTTTAAAAAAAATATGCACCTGGCAAATCGCGCCGGATTTGGGATGAGCCTAAAGCAGATTACGACTTTTGAACAGCAGTCTACCGCAGTACTCTGGAAGCAATATGCTCAGGAACATGAATTTCATCCCATCAGTTTCAATACGGACCAGACTGACGTCAATTATAATGCGCTTTCCAAGTTGAATGCCGCAGACAAAAAGCAGGTGCAGCAGCTCAACCGAAAGCGTAATATTGAGATCAACCTTAATTTCCTGAATGAAATGGTGCATAGCGAAGATCAGCTCAGGGAGAAGATGGCCTTTTTTTGGCACGGACATTTTGCTAGCCGGGTTATCAATTCCAATTTTAGCGCCCATATCCTCAACGAAATCAGAAAAAATGCGCTTGGAAATTTTCGGGATCTGCTGTTCGCCGTTTCCAAAACTCCGGCTATGCTCAATTTCCTCAACAACCAGCAGAATAAAAAAGACCATCCCAATGAAAACTTTGCCCGGGAAGTGATGGAACTCTTTACGATGGGGCGTGGCAACTATACGGAATCGGATGTGAAGGAAGCTGCGCGTGCATTTACGGGCTGGTCATACGATAAGGATGGCCAGTTCTTGGTGCGTAAAAAGTTTCATGACTCGGGCAGCAAAACATTTTTGGGAAGAACCGGAAATTTCGACGGCAATGCTATCCTGGAAATTATCTTGGAACAACCCGCTACGGCCCGATTTATCACCGATAAACTCTACCGTTTTCTGGTCAACGAACAAGTGGATCAGAAAATCGTCGACACGCTGAGTAAAGATTTCTTCGATTCAGGATATGATATCAGGCGGTTGCTAGACCGTGTATTTACGGCAGCCTGGTTTTACGACTCCAAAAATGTGGGCAACAAAATAAAGTCACCGGTGGAACTCATGGCTGGTATCATACGCATGCTGCCCATGGAGATAGCGAATCCCGAAAACCTGATTGTTTATCAAAAGTTGCTGGGACAGATGCTCCTGTATCCGCCGAATGTAGCGGGATGGCCATCTGGAAAAGCCTGGATCGACAGCTCTACCTTGTTGCTCCGGATGCAGATACCACAGATATGGACAGGCTTACGGCCGCTGGACCTTGATGCACAGAATGACGACGACCTCGATATGGGGCTGAAGCAGTCGCGGGCGCTGGCTAATGCCTACAAAAATCCCAAAATATCCGTTGACTGGGATGGGGTAGAGGCTGCATTTGCAGATCGGGATCCCTTTGAGCTCTTGTTGCAGCAGCAACCTTCCTTTGGTAAAACACTGCGCGATAGCTACGCTGGGGGAAGCCGCCGTAGGACTATTATTGAAGTAATGAGTATCCCCGAATATCAACTCTGTTAATCGTAATAAGAAAGCCATGATCATCAAAAGACGCCAATTTCTCAAAGCAGGTTCACTTGCAACAGCATCACTGCTGCTGCCCAATTTCTTAAAAGCCATGTCTTTGCCCGAAGCGCTGGAAAGGGGACATAAGGTGTTGGTCATCTTGCAGCTTAGTGGCGGCAATGATGGGCTGAATACCATTGTTCCGATGCGCAATGATATCTATTTTCGGGAAAGGCAGACGATTGCGGTCGATAATGCACTAACGCTCACAGATGAAGCAGGTATTCATCCGGCTTTACCTTTTTTCAAGACACTTTATGATCGTGGCGAACTGGCCGTACTCAACAATGTCGGCTATCCTGATCCCAATAAATCGCATTTCCGCAGCATGGATATATGGCATAGTGCGAGCCGAAGCGACGAGTATCTGGAGAGCGGCTGGATAGGTCGCTACCTCGACCAGGCCTGTTACGACTGCGGTCATCCGACGCAGGCGCTCGAAGTGAATGATATGCTGAGCCTTGCCCTCAAGGGAAAACAGAAAAAAGCGTTTGCGTTTAAAGACCCCAAGAAGCTTTATCAGACCAGCCGTGAAGAGTACTTTAATGCACTCTATCAGGAACATCAGCATCAGCATGATGAGGAGACAGTCGCCTATCTGTATCAGACACTGGGCGATACGATCAATAATGCCGACTATATTTTTGAACAGAGTAAAGCCAGGAAGACCGCAGCAGCGTACCCCGATTCGGTGCTTGGAAAGGATCTGAAGACGGTATCGTCGTTGATTAAATCGGATATCAATACACAGGTATACTATCTGCAGATCGGTAGTTTTGATACGCATATCAATCAGCAGCAGCGGCAGGAGAGTCTATTCCACACCATCAACGATGCCGTGGAGGCGTTTGTGGACGACCTCAAGAAAAATGGTCTTTTTCAGCATGTCATGCTGATGACCTTTTCGGAGTTTGGTCGTAGGGTGGCCCAGAATGCCAGCAATGGCACTGATCATGGTACGGCCAACCAGCTTTTCTTTCTATCCGGAGGCCTAAAAAAACAAGGCCTGCTCAATGCTTTGCCTGACCTAACCCAGCTCAATGAAGGGGATCTCCAGTATACGGAAGATTTTCGAAAAGTATACGCAACACTGCTGAAAAACTGGCTTGATGCGGATTCCACCAAAATATTGGGCTGGAAAAATGGGATTTATGATTTTATCTAGCCAACTGCGACGTCTTTCTTGTTTATTTTTCTTGTCACAGATTCCATATAAGGAATGATACAAAACCATATTGTTTCATTTTCATACGAACAATTCTACTGTTTGGTTGTTTAAATTAGAGAAAATGTAATTTAATGTGCTTTATATTAGAATAAAAGCAACATAATACTCTTTTTGTTTCTAAACCTTACATTTTTAATAAAATAAATACTGATATGAACAATTTAGAAGTGAACGATGTCCAGCAACATTGGAATAATTTTATTTCCTCTGCCATTGCCTGGGCGCCCCGTATTATTACTGCCGTAATTTCTGCTTTACTTATTTATCTGATCGGATCCTGGATCATCCGCCTAATCAAACGGATGATAGACAAGGCATTTGAGCGGCGACAAATGGATGTCTCCTTGCAGCGATTTTTAAGCAATCTCATCAGTTGGATTTTAAATATCTTATTATTTATCGTTGTCGTTACACAATTGGGGGTGCAAACCTCGGCATTTGTGGCCATTATCGGTGCAGCAGGTCTGGCCATAGGTCTGGCCCTGCAGGGATCCTTGTCCAATTTTGCCGGCGGTATACTGATTTTACTCCTCAAGCCTTTCCGCGTGTGCGATTACATAACTTCCACTACAAATATCGCGGGTACGGTGACAGAAATTGATATCTTCAATAACAAGTTAAATACACCACAAAATCGACAGGTGGTTGTTCCAAATGGGGTGTTGTCAAATAGTAGCATCACCAATTATACAAACTTGGAACACGTCGCACATGGTTTGACATTGGCGTTGCCTACGATGCTGATCTGAAACAGGCAAAAGAAATACTCCTCAATATCGTTAGAAGCAATGAATTTGCCTTTAAAGAGCCGGCGCCGCAGGTGGTGGTGACAGAACTTGACGACAGTGCAATCAATCTTTCTGTGCGCGTCACGACTTCCAACGAAAACTTTTGGACCATGCAGGAACAGCTGATCATTGACTGTAAGGAAGCTTTGGATAAGGCTGGGATTGAAATTCCATTTCCGCAGCGCGATGTACATATCCGAAATAATTCCTAATTGAGGAGAGAGGCTATCGACTGGTAGAAGAAATCCGCGCTATGTTAACTTTTTTCTCCATGCTGAATATAGTGCAGCACAAAGCCGTTTGAGCGAACTCAGACGGCTTTGTTTATTGAAACGTAAATGAATGTTACCCGGTAGAAGATTGGTGATTGTCCCCTATGTCCTTTTTTATCGGTTTATTATCCGGTTATGGAGGGCGCTATAGGGCTGATACTTTTACTAACCAAAAGTAGGTATTCAATGTACATATTTCCGCCAGCTTTTCTTTACCAATTTACTCAATTTTTAGTGGAAGAAAAGATAGTTGAAAATAAAGTCTACTAATATTGTAGATTTTATTTTATGTTTACTATATTTGTTTTATCAACCTAGGAGATAAGCTTGGGGCTGATCGCCTTCGGATTTATCAAGTTCTTTCCCATGCAGATGCCATTTCCATCACTTGCCAATCTGAATACCGATATCGGTGAATATGCCCCCTTTAAGTTGTATTGGCAAATCGTCGGTGTATCCTATAAATATGAGATCTTTTTAGGCTTTTTGGAGATAGCGGCGGGAAGCCTGCTCTTCTTTCGGCCCACGGTCGTAATAGGAGCCATTATCAATGCTGGAGTCCTCTTTAACATTGCCCACGCCAATATTGCCTACGATGGCGCAGTTCATGTATACAGTTCATATTTTGTATTGCTTTCCCTTTTTCTATTGCTGCAGTATCTGCCTGCAATCTGGAAGCTTTTTATCCTGCGCGAACCAGTAAGCACCTATTACTATGTGCCCAAGTTTGTCAGGAAGTGGAATAAGCCATTTTATTTTGGCCTAAAGGCGACCATTGTGGTCCTGTTTATTTTCGTTTATGGCTTTTATCGCTATGAACGATTCTATGATGAAGGGCGTCTAAAAGAACCCATACTTCCTGGGCTAGCAAAAGCTGCAGGACATTGTGAGGTTTCGAGTTTTCTGCTGAATGGAAAGTCTCAGGCTTATTCACCTGCCGATTCGGTACGCTGGCATGAGGCCTTTTTCGAACGATACTCAACCTTGGTCTACAAGGTCAATAAAGCCAATTCGATCGATCTTGGCAATGGTACCCCAGCTTTAAATGATGTGCTCAAAACTTACGAGTTTACAGGCCGGGCCGGAGGGAAGAACTACCTCTACTATGAAATAGACTCGACAGAACATGCACTGTATCTGATCGATAAAAATCAGAAATTTAGTAAGGAACAACGTAAAAAACTAGATGAAAAACTAGATGTGGGACTGAAAGCGCTGTATGGAAAAGCGCAGGGCGATAGTCTGCATGTGCTGAAATGGGTGTACGAACGACCAACAGCAGAACAGATCAAACTCAAAGGGCTGGATGCTAGTGGTAATAACCTCTAAATTACCCTCAATCGCGTCAAAGAATCCTATCTCACCGGTAAAGAATGGTATATGAAAAATACACTATTTACCTACTAATTGTCTAAAAAAAAGAATGTTATGAATAGAAGATCATTTATCCATCGTTCAGCTGTCCTTTTTACCCTTGCTTCGGCAGGTCAGGGGGTATTCTGTTTTGGAAATACCAATAATTTAGCGAATGGCTATAGCATCAGGCAGTTTGAAGATGAAGGCCTGGTACAGTTTTCCTATGCGATCTTGGCCGACAAGAAAATTGTGCTTGTGGACCCGGCCCGTGATCCAAGGCCCTATTACGCTTATGCAAAGGAGCAGGGAGCGAAAATTATCGCGGTTGTGGAAACACATCCGCATGCTGATTTTGTGAGTTCCCATCTGGAGATTCATCAGGATCTGAAAGTTCCGGTTTATGTCAGCAAGCTTGTCCGTGCGACCTATCCCCACCATACTTTTGACGATGGCGATACCTTAAAGATTTCGGACCATATTGTTTTGCATGCCATCAATACAGCCGGACATTCACCAGATAGCATCTCTGTTTTGCTAAAAGAAAATGGTCGCGATGTGGCGATCTTTTCGGGGGATGCGGTATTGATTGGTGGAGTTGGAAGGCCCGATCTGCGTGAGTACTCGGGAGAACAGGCTACGCAGCGTGAAAAACTGGCGCGGCAGCTCTACCACACCGTCCATGATATCTATGCAAGGTTAGGCGATCAGGTGCTTTTGTATCCAGCTCATGGCGCTGGATCACTTTGCGGAAATGCGATAAAGGGTGCTAAGCAAAGTACCATTGGTGCTGAAAGAACCCATAATTTGGCTTTTCAGCAAAAATCGGAAGAAGCGTTTGTCCAGCAGATTCTGGCAGACCGTCCGCCTGTACCGATTTACTTCCCTTATAATGTAGCATTGAATCGTCGGGGAGCAAAGCCATTATTGGCTTCTTTGTCGGGTATTTCAGTGGTTTCGGCAGCGGCGGTGCCCCAGGCGCTGAGCACTGTCCTCGATACCCGCCCCGCTTCAGAATTTAAGGCGTCACATTTTCCGGAGGCCATTAATATTCCCGAACGTAGCAAGTCAGAATCTTGGGTAGGGACTTTTATTGAACCGAAAGACGGCTTTTATCTTGTTGTCGATACCAAAGAACACGGTCAGGTGCAGCTCGAAAAGCTGGCTAAAATTGGCTATGAACAGTTTGTTAAAGGTATCGTGTTGTATGGGGATTTCGCGGGACAGCCTTCGACAGCTTTTGATCAGGCTGCATTTGACAGGGCGCAAGAGCAATATTTTATAGTCGATGTACGTACGGCCGAGGAAGCTAAGACTGGACCAGTATTCAAAGGGGCACATAACATTCCGCTGGCTGAATTGAAGGCACATATTGCCGAACTACCAGTGGATAAACCTATCGTTGTGCACTGCGCTTCGGGCTATCGCTCGGCCATTGCAAGCAGCCTCATCAGTGAATGGGCGCCAAAAGCGCAGGTCTGGGATATCGGTGAACATATTAAAAGCTATAAGCAATCGGTGAATTAACGAGAGGAATTACACTTAAATGCATACATGATATGAAAGATTTAAAATTATTGGCTAGCATGTTATTAGCAGTGGTGGTGTTGCTCAATGTGACCAACTGCCAATCCAGGCAGGATACGAAGGAAGCCGTAAAAAATAGTCAGGTTTCGTTTAAAAAGCAAGAAGGAGTTCGCTTTAAACAGGAACTTGAAAGCCTCAATGAAACAAACAAAGTGCCGGTACAAATTCCCGACAATCCGCGGATCGTCTATGCGACCGAACAGGATGTGCTGGAGCTGGAAAATGGTATTGTCCTTTTTGGATGGCCCAGCTGTCCATGGTTTCGGAATGCCATAACGCCGCTGCTGGAATTTGCCCAGGAGGAAAAGGCGGCTATTTATTACCTCAATATTCACGATATCCGGGATCTTAAGGAGAAAGATAAGGACGGTAAAGTGATCACGACCAAGGCCGGTAGCCCGGGTTATGAAGCTATTTTGGCAAAATTTCACGATATCCTAAATCCTTATACAGCTGTGGGGATTGATTCCATTAAACGGATTTCTTCGCCGACGGTATTATTTATTGAAAAAGGTAAAGGCGTGCATAAGGTTGTTTCTACGGTCGTTTCACAGACCGATCCGAAAATCAAGCTTGATAGTACACAGCGAAAGGAGCTAAAACAACGGTATCGCGCCTATTTTTTGGATGAACATATTATATAAATGATATTTCTTATAAAGTTGTTTGATAGGATTGTATATAAGTTCTAAAGATGGGTGCGGCCCGGAAAATAAATACTTTCAATGCAGGTGAAAATTTGTATCCAAGGGCATAAGTTATAGTAAGGGAATCAGTAGCTGAAAAAGCCATAAGGATACATGGTGTAAACATTATCGTAAATTAAATGGATAACATATGAAAAAAATAATCAATCTTGGACTTTTAGCGTTTGTTTTAACGACATTTACAGTCTCCTGCGGATCTGCAGGTAAAAAAAAGGATAATAGCAAATCGTTGTCCGATTCTACTTCGTCAAAGCGCTCAAAAAAGGAACAACCCAATACAGGCTGCGACTAGGAGTCATTAAAAACTAGCTTATGCGAAAATTTGATGCAATCATTATTGGTTCGGGACCAAATGGACTTGCTGCAGCGATTACCTTTCAGCAGCAGGGGCTGAGCACGTTGCTGATTGAGGGTGCCGATACAATCGGTGGGGGAATGCGAACCAAGGAACTTACAATTCCGGGTTTCAAACATGATGTCTGTTCGGCAATTCATCCCATGGCTATGGCATCGCCATTTTTCAGGAGTTTACCTTTGGAAGCATTTGGGCTATCTTTTGTTAAGCCTGAGTATGCGGCAGCACACCCATTGGACGAAGGGGAAACGGTGATTCTTTACCATAGTCTTGCCGAAACGGTAAAGGGTTTGGGGACGGATGGTGAAAGGTATCGTAAGCTGGTGGAAAAGGTCGTGACAGTTTGGGAGGGCCTTGCGACCGATATTATGGGACCATTATCCTTTCCGAAGCATCCTTTGTCTTTAGCCTCGTTTGGGCTGGATGCACTTCAGCCGGCAAGCTGGACAGCAAAGCGCTTTACTTCCGTGCAGGCACAGGCTTTATGGGCAGGGATGGCGGCTCATGGAATTCAGCCCCTAGACAACTGGACAACTTCTGCAATTGCCATTGTACTTGCGGCGGTAGGCAACAAATATGGCTGGCAAATACCGATTGGCGGCTCACAATCCATTGCCAATGCGCTGTTAGGCTATTATCAATCGTTGGGCGGGGAGATCCAAACAGGTTTTTGGGTAGAGGATGTTTGCGATCTGCCGTCCCATAAAGTTCTACTCTGTGATATCACACCCCGGCAGTTGTTGCAGCTCAAAGGTATAGGTCTTGCTAGCGGCTACCGCAGGCGCCTCGAAGGCTTTAGACAGGGAATGGGGGTATTTAAAGTCGATTGGGCGTTATCAGAAAAGACGCCTTTTAAAGATCTGCGCTGTCAGTGTGCGGCTACGGTGCATTTGGGAAATACCTACGCCGAAATTGCCGAAAGCGAGCAGCGGAGCCATCTTGGGAAGCAAGTGGATAAGCCTTTTGTGCTGTTTGCGCAACAGAGTGCGTTTGATTCCACTCGTGCTCCCGAAGGCAAGCATACGGGATGGGCGTACTGCCATGCTCCTAATGGGAGTAGGGTCGATTATACCGAAGCGATCGAAAATCAGATTGAGCGCTTTGCGCCGGGTTTTAAAGAAACCATTCTGGCCAAGCATAGCTTTTCTCCTATGGAGCTCGAAAAGTATAACCCAAATTACATCGGTGGTGATATCAATGGCGGTATTATGGATGTTTCGCAGTTGTACAGTAGGCCCATTTTGGCTCTAAATCCATACCGAACCTCTGTCGACACGATTTATCTCTGTTCATCATCGACGCCTCCGGGTGGTGGGGTGCATGGCATGTGTGGTTATCATGCTGCACGGACAGCACTCAAGGAACATTTCGGTTTGCTGTTGTAAACCACGCCGAATAAGCATTTCCTTATCTGCCTCTTTTTGTGGTACTTGTGGCTACAGGTTGGAAGAGAATACCTACTTGGATTTTAGGACAAAGGACAGTCTGTTATTCCAGGGAGCTACAAATTCTGCTGAATTGCAAGCTGTACTTGCCCAGTTGCCACAGAATAAGTGATTTTAGCCGTTTTTTTATTTTTCCGCAGCATAAAGTCTTTAGAAAAAATAAGCTAATGGCTGTGAGTTTCTAATTTCGGCAGTATTTTTGCAATATAGGGCTACGAAAACACCCCAAATAATATGTTGCATTAGGCCAAGATAATTTCTTGGCCTTTTGTATGTAATTCCCCCTTTCGTATGTAGACAATATCCCAGGTTAATACTTATGATGGCAATATCGGTTTCGATGTTGCTTTTTCTATCGCTAAATACTAAATAAAAAGAAATAAATCGATAAGAAGAAATAAATCGGTGCGTACGGCAAGTATAAACTTAGGAAAGACACTTTGGCCGGGGTAAGCTGGGCTCCTGACGCAATAAAATGCCTACCAAGCTATGATGCCGAAAAAGGAAACTTTAACACAGGTCAGGCAAAAGTTCATCTTGCCATCGCAGGGCGTACTACAGATGGATGGTATCCGATGGGTAAAGTTGATGTGTTATAAAGAGAACAATGTGTAACTATCTATTTATATTAACTAGGTCAAATGTCTTATTAATATAGATTTATTATTTTTTATTTTTGATATTGTGCCAGTTTGTCAGCCGTATACATAGGTACTCAATAGGCTTTAATGAAGTGTCTTGATTTCCGAAAGCAGTGTTTGTAAATAGGGCTATCCTAGACTTTGCTACAGGAGAATGCGGTCAACTTGTGCATTATCTTGACGAATGGGGTCAAGGGCCGGCTCACTTCGTTGTTTTTGTGTGCTGAACGCCTCAATTTAGCTTTTGTGGGGATGGATTAGACTCTGGTTTTTGCCATGGAAATGTCGATGGTGCGCTGTTATTTTATAGGGATGTCGGACTGGCTCCATTCGGAAAATCATGAGCCGTAGAGCAAATAAATTAGAGTTGTTGTGTTTTTAACAAATATGCTAATTATTTATATACAGTGTATTGTGTGTTTTATATCAATTAAAAGTATAGGTTTTGTTTTACCTCTTAAAGGCCGCTAAGGTGTCTTTGAAAAGACGATGTGTGGGATGAAAGGATGAAATGATTGTGGAAAAAAATCCATAAATTAGGGGAACTAAACAAGCTGTTTTATGAATGGAAAATTTATCCTAAAAGCTTTCTTATTATTTGCGCTTTGCCTGATCCATGTAATCGGTCATACGCAGGAAAGCAACAACAATAAGAAATTGTGGGCAAAATCAATTTTGAATCAAAAGGCGCCAAAACTTGAGGTGGAGCAGTGGCTCACAGATGTGCCTGATACAAAGGGTAAGTTTATCCTTATTGATTTTTGGGCTACTTGGTGTGGACCCTGCCGGAAAGTAATTCCCGAACTCAATGAATGGCATAAGAAGTATGGTGATAAACTCGTGATCATTGGCCTTTCGGATGAAAAAGCAGAGGTCATTAAAAAGGCGAAGGAGATTAAAATAGATTATTTCTCAGCGATTGATACGAAAGCGAAGTTGAAGAAACAGCTCGAAGTTCAGGGAATACCACATTGCATTCTAGTGGATCCTGAGGGCATTGTGCGTTGGGAGGGTTTTCCGACGTTAGAGGGGCATGAGCTCACCGATGATGTTGTTGCTCATATCATCAGAAAGTATTCCAGAAAGCGCGGGAGATTCAAGGATAGCAGTCCATACTTTCTGCGACAGGAAGAAGTGATGTTGGCTGGATTGTAAAAAGTCCTCCATATGCCAGACCGATCAATCGTCCGATTTTTTGCCGTACTTGGGTATGGAATAGATAAAAAAAAAGTGTAACGGTTGCCCGTTACACTTCGCAAGAAGATAAATAAATTATCTTCTTGTGTGTTTACTTAATTATGCGATACGTACGTTAACAGCATTAACGCCTTTTTTACCGTTTTCTACATCAAATGTTACACTGTCATTTTCGCGTACTTCGTTGATTAAACCAGATACGTGTACGAAAATGTCGTCTCCACCACCAGCAGGCGTAATAAAACCAAAACCTTTTGTTTGGTTGAAGAATTTAATAGTTCCTTCTTGCATTGTTTTATAAATTATATTAAAGTAATCTGTACTGCACTATTGTGATAAATGAATATGAACAATAGTTAATCGATTTTTTGCAAGAAATAGGATCTGATTTTAATGATCTTGGATTGACTCAAGTCCAAAAAGGTCTTTACCTCCGTTTTGCTAACAAAAAAGCTTCTGAAAATGCGAAAACTGAGTGTTAAGTATAACTTGACGATTTCAGATAAGCAAAGGCGGAGCCGATTATAATACAAATTTAAGTATAAAATATTGATATATACAGTGTTTTGTTATTTTTTATGAAATAAATCCTATGCAGGCTCTGTGTTAGCATAATAGCTACACGATGTAGTGGCAAAATTACATTAAACCCGATAAGTAAAAGCATTGATATTCATACCGGCGCCAACAGACGCAAATAGGATGATATCGCCTTCTTGAAGGGATTGATTGTCTAACTGACCACGGGCAATGAGATCATAGAGCGTAGGAATGGTTGCTACGCTGCTATTTCCAAATGTATGGATGGTCATTGGCATAATATCGGGCGGGGGTACTGTACTGTATAGTGCATAGAATCTCATCAGAATGGCTTCGTCCATCTTCTCGTTGGCCTGGTGGATCAGTATTTTTTTGATTGCCGTGATATCGATATCCGCTTTTTGAAGGCAATCCTGCATGGCTAAAGGAACTTTGCTGAGTGCAAACTCATAGATTTTACGTCCTTTCATTTTAATATACCGTATATCGGGGTTCTGCTCTTGTTGATAAGAGCTCCCAAAATTGAGATAGTTCGCTTCCTCAAGCGCATAAGTTGCACTTTCATGTGATAGGAGCCCTTGCTCTGTCGTAGTGGCTTCGATGATTACGGCGCCAGCGCCATCCGCATAGATCATCGAATCTCTGTCAAAAGGATCTATAACACGGGAAAGCGTCTCTGCGCCAATGACCATACAGCGCTTTGCCATACCTGATTTTATGAAAGCGTTGGCATGCAATACGCCTTCGTTCCAACCCGGACAGCCAAATAGTAGATCATAAGCCACACATTTTGGATTGCTGATACCGAGCTTTTTCTTCACCCTGCTTGCTAAACTTGGTACAGTATCCGATTGGATTTTGCCAGATTGCACATCGCCATAATTATGTGCAACAATAATATAGTCCAATGTTTCAGCAGCTATACCGGCGTCTTCAATGGCACGTTGACCAGCTAGGAAAGCAAGGTCTGAAGCCACTTGGTCAGGATCGGCGTAGCGGCGTTCCTCAATGCCGGTGATTGCCTTAAATTTTTCAATGACAGAAGCCGGCTCCTTGAACGGCAACCCATTTTCATCCAAAAAAAGATGGTCGGCGAAGTCTGCATTGGTTATTTTTTTTGATGGAATATAACTGCCAGAACCGATAAATCTAATGTTCATAATTGTTTCTCCGTACGTATTGTGTTTAAATATATTTCGACGATCATCCCCTTATGCTATGCTGATTCCTTATGGTCGTATACATTCACATTTCTGGCGGCTTATTTCCTTCTCAGCCTTAATTTACTAAATATTATCGGGATGGCGCTAATTTTCTTTCTCACACCAGTCCAGCAGTGGCTTGTATAAGCTCTGAATATCTTTCGGGTTATTGTCTTTATACAGGCGGAACAATTCGGCGTTAAATTCATCTGCTTTGGGAAATCCTTTTTTATTGACCATCATATCGTTGACGTTTTCAACAATCTGGCCAAAAAGATCATGATCATTTCCAAATTTATCGTAACAATATAAGATGAAAAGCCCCCAAGTTAAATACTCATCAAATACTTTTACCGGACTTGGATAATGAACTGTACTTTTGTTTTCTATATCGACCCATAAGTCCCTATTATTGAATATGGTATCAATCTGTTTTTTGTTTTTTTCGCTCAATGGACCTACGTAGTTGTGGTCTATCTCCGTAAAAATAATGCGTGTATTGAATGCTTTTTTGAATTTGGGGCTCCAGGATTCGTCTTCGCGGAGGGTGGGTAAAAAAAGCAAAATTTCTTTGAAACCTTTGTACTTGAAGGTGTGAGTAGCATTCATTCCGGCAATCAGGGGGGAAGTCAATACACGATAGCTATTGATTGTATAATCGAACTTCTTTTCTAACCATTCTTTTTGCTCGGCAATGGAAGCATACTCCTGATATGCTGTACGAAGGCTGTCGTAATAGCCTTGATGATCTTTGTAGAATGCCCGGTATCCGCTCTTTCTGGCGAATTCTTCCAGGTCGTTTTTATAAGCAGGGATAGGATTTGATTTCACTTGATAATTTCCAACTCCTCTCGCTGGAAAAATATAGATGTTTGTAGGTACTAATTGGTCGTTTTTGAACTTAAAGCCATATACATTGGCTGCTAAGAGGAAATAGTTGGTTAGATTCGCTCGCAGTTGCTGGTCAAATTTCTTTACGATAGGCAGATTGGAAAATGGGGTAAAATGCGCTTTGACCTCTTCAATATACGCCGTATTCTGCTTGGTCATGTTTGGATTTTCCTTACCAAAGTCAGTTATCGCAAAGATAATATAGATGAGTTCCTGTGCTTCATTGATTTCAACAGTTGTCTTGCCGTCGTTTTGGGCAATGTAGGCTTTGCTAAAATCGACGTCTTTTTCTTGGCAGATGGCCACGTTAGCCAGTAACACAAAGCATATTAAAATAAAAAAGATATTCCTTTTCATCGTATCGTTATTTCATATAATTATTGATAAGACATGTTGCTGACAACGTAACGTTTTACCGGTTATGGTCATGTCTGATTGGGGATTTCACTATGAAATGAAATATTCCCGACTGCAATTATAGGGAGATTTCTGCTTGTTTTATAATAAAATTTGTACAATTAGAAATGAATTCGGGTAATTGAAGAGGCTCTATATCATCAATAGCAAATAAATAACTTGCCAGGTTATCAGCCATAAGGGGTTGGAGCTGTATCACACAGTGGTTACAAAAGTACAAGGTGATGGGCAAGCCCGTATGGGGGAAGATTCGTACCTGCTTCGTACCTTATTCGGATGCGATACAGATATTGTACAGGTGCTGAACAGATATTGTCCAGACCCTAAACAGGAATTTTCTGGTGAAAAGCTGGTCAATAATTGTTGCAAGTCTGTTCATCTCCGAAGGTGGTACGAACACAATACGAACGCAAGCCGAAGACATTAGCCCACGACACAAAAAAACAACGGGTTAGCCTGCAGCAAAAAGTGGATTGGATTGGAAAAGCTCCAATGGAATTGAAGCCTTCATCTGGCGCCCTTTTTGAGCGTTAGATGAAGGCTTTATGTTTTAGTTAAATAGATATGCTGCAGGACTTCGCTGCGAAAAAGAATACAGCGAGCCATATGAGTCCTTTGGCCAGAAAGAAGAGAAATGCTCCAATTCCGGCACGCTTAAGCCATTTAGATTTGTTATCTTTTTGCTCCATTTATGGGATTAAACACGAACACTCCAATTTTAGTTCGCACTGGCAATAGGAGTGAATACTTCGCCAAAGTTATAAAAAGTTTGGTTTGCAATCTCTACTGCGCGATCGTAAGTCGCCGGATCTTCTGAATATTTGTTTAATACGGCTGTAAAACCAGCCCACATCTCACGGCTATTTTCGCCATAACCTTCGAAGAAAGAAGTTCCTTTGGTAACACCATATTTGTTGAGCATCTGCACGATATACGGACCACCCATGATTGAACCTTCCAAAACATATAATGATGCAAGTGCTTCCTGTACATTTGCTACAGCTGGAGCATTTGCTTCCGGCAGGCTATCTACGTTGCCACCCAGAGCTTCGATGTCGCTTTTGATGTAAGATGAGTTGCGGCGTTCGGCCAAATCTGGCAATACTTCTTCGGTTACAAAAGGAGCGATACTATCTTCTACGGCACGGAAATAAGCATAAAAGCCTTTCAATACTTCGGCGTAATCTGCTTCTGAACGAATATTTTTCAATTGGCGCACGATCGTTCCTTCTACGTTTTGGTGAGCTGCGTGCGTTTGCTCTTTGATATGTTGACTTAACATGTTCTTATTTTTATTTATAACGATTCTATACAAAGATTCGTATTTATTTCCACAAATTTATGCTGTTTTCTGCTTTATCATCTATGAAAAATGGTTTTAATTTAAACATAAGTATGACTAAATCCGGCTGCAATAAGTTTCTTACTTTAACCTAAAGTTTGTTTTAAGTAGCAAATTTTCGTCTGCTGGCATCGAAAAATAAGTAACCGACGAAATTGCTGTGCGGTTTTCGTCTTTTGTAATGTCCTTTAGCGCTGCTGCAAGCCAGGCTTCCTTTGGATCCCCGGGATGGCGGGAGGTTTCTACCGGAGCTAAGGCCAGGTCGACGGGTATGCCATCAAAATAATCACACCAGCCATTGGCATTCCGGATGAGAAATGAAGCTAGGTATACATCGAAATCTCCAATGTGGACTGAAAAAAAACCTACGGGTTTGCCAAATGTCTGCTGACCAATCAGGCGTATCGGAATATAAGGTTTGAAACTGCTGATCAGGAGTTCGCTTGCCGAAGCCGTGCGTTCTGATACAATGCATGACAGCTGCTGTAGTGAATTGAAATGTCCCTTTTTGATAAAGTAATGCGTATTGGCTTTTTCACTATAATCCACATCGGCGAGGGTGGCAGGGCGTCCTTTGTATTGGACCACTTTGCCATTGGCATCCAGATAGGGTTGCTTAAGGAGTAGTTTTGCTTTGCCTTGCTGTACATTCGGATGAAATTGTTCGCTGAACATAACTTTTTTATCCAGTTTGGCTGGGCTAATGAGGTTGGCTAAATATTCTGCCGTTTCCACATAACCGCCACCGTTATGTCGTAGATCGAGGATTAAATGAGTAACTTGCTTTTGAGCCAGTTGGGCTGAAAGCTGATCCAGTTCGGCCTTCACTGTCTGGAGCTGAGGAAAAGAGGGAATGTAAAGATAAGCAATCCGTTTGTTTCCCACAGACCAGTAGGACAGGTGTGTAGCATACTTGTAGGGTGTTTCTATGCTGGCTATGTGACCACTACTTTTCTTGTCGTTACGACGACGCTCCAGATATGAATATTTGGGTTTATTGGGGATGGTCGACAATTCGTAAGGTCTATCTTTCTTGTGCAAAGCGTATTGGCTGAGGGCAAAAAGTTCACGTTCATAGGCCGTTTGCTCGGGTTCTATTTGGGCATATTTTGTCCGCGGATCAAAGGTGGTATACGAAGGGAGAGCTTCCTGCCAGCGGTAGAGCTGTTTGGCATACAGGTAGATTGAGTCGAGCGTCAATTCTTTTTTTGTTCCTGTTTTTGGACTAATAAATTCATCGGGCAGCGTTGTTGTCTTACTGCCGTTCTGACAAGCTGTTATAGCAGTTATTGTAACTAATAGACCAACTATTGGGCGGATTCGATTCATGATTTGATGCGCATTTTGTTCCTTATGTCTGTAGTAGCTTCGCTACAAAATGGGTAATTATCTGAAATTTAATACTTTTTTACTTTTTTATTTCATATAAAAGCCTAATTTTGTGCCAATTTATTTAATTTTTGATGCCTCCGCTACTGTGGAGTACTCAAAATGTCCCAAAGGTATCCCCTTTGGGATTTTTTATTTTAGGGCAATACAGGTCGCTCTGTTTTGCTTGGCACATTGGATAAACTCTCCAAAAAAGCCAAGATATTTTCCTGTTCTTTACTACTTAATCGGACATTTTGGATATGTGGCGATAAGGTGCCATTGACCTGTTGTCCTGTCTTTTGGGGCATCCCTTGACTCAGTAGGTTGATCAGTTCACCTAAGCTCGAAATACTACCATTGTGTAGGTAAGGGGCAGTATGGACCACATTGCGCAGACCCGGTGTGCGAAATTTACCTTTGTCTGTTTCCAGGCCTGTTGCCTCAAAGCGACCATTGTCCAAGGCACCTTTGCTGGTAACAGCATAGCCCAGGTTATGAAAATCGAGATCGGTAAAGAAGGCACCATTATGGCAGTTGATGCATTTTCCTTTGGTCCGAAACAGATGTAGGCCTTCGAGCTGTGCATCGTTTAATGCCTGGTAATCTCCTTTGATAAAACGGTCAAAGGCGGTTTCGCCGCTGCTAATTGATCTTGAATACGCTGCTATGGCATCCAGCAATCCTTCGACGCTCATCGTCTGGCTCGAATAAGCCGCCTCATATAAACCGAGGTAGCCTGGTATAGCTTGCAGCTTAGCGGGTAAAGCAGCTGTATTTCCGCCCATTTCGATGGGGGAGTTGATGGCTTCGGCAATCTGCTCTCGATAAGTCATTGCGCGGCCATCGTGGAAGAGTTTGCCTTCCAGGTACCAGACATTTTCTAGGGAAGGTGTATTGCGGTGATGCAGTGCGATCCCATCTGCCGTTGTTTTTTGGTCGATCCAGTAGGTGTCCGGATGATGACATGAAGCGCAAGTCTTCATGCCATTACCGGTGCGGGGGTCGAAAAATAAGGCTTTGCCAAGTGCGATTAGCTCGGCCTTATCTTTCGATGGGTTTTCGGGTAAAGCGGCCAGTTCATGTACCTTGATATTGCTGTACCAAGCAGCAGCTGGCCATTGCGTTACCGATTTACTATATTGTTGGCGTAAGGTTTCTTCAGGTTGAGGGACAATCATTGGCTCTTCTGGTGTAGACTTACCTTTGCGGCAGCTGTATACAATGATAGCTGCTAATGCGATCATGATAAACTGCTTTGTTTGATTAGTGATAATCACGATTAAAATGAGTTGGTAAGGCGTATTAGTTTAGCGTGATATAATAAGTATCCTCTAATAATACTTTTCCTGATTTGTCTACCATTTTTAGCTTGTTGATTCCACTACCCGCTACGTTGGACGGTATAGGGATGGTGACCGTCATTGCGTTCACATCAAATACCGCATTGTTTATACTATATTCTTTATTCAGGTTATCCACTGCGATGAAATGGTCAAAATCGCTTTTAAAATAACGCTCGTAAAGGACTTTACTCTGCAAAGGAGCCACAAAGTTCTCTCCTTTTTTAACGCTATATAACAGATTATTCTTTATTAATACATTGAGGACGCTAGGTAAGACAGCCTCAAATGGATCGCTTACGATGGAATAACGGCCTGAGACCAATTTGACCTTATAGCCAGTACCTGCTTTGAAGTCATCTGGAGCAGCAAAAGTAACAGCAAAATTAGTGGGTACTATATTTTTGCTAATCGAAAGTAATGTTTCTTTTCCATCTTTATCTATTAAATAGCCTTTAGTTTGTGTCTCGCTAGGGATAATGTTTTCTCCGATAAAAGTAAACGTATTCGGATCAGTGATGTAGTATTGACCAGACGATAAACTATTGAATGTAGCTTGCACGAGGGGCTGATTGTATTGGAAGGTCAATGTATAATTTTTGCTGGATCCGTCCTGTGCGCGAACAGTATAGGTGATGGGTTTTTCGGATTGGAGTTTTATCGGTGTACCTGATGCCGGGGTAATAGTCGCTAATTCTGAAACTTTAATCGTAGGTGTAATGCTTTCGGGCTGCGCCACTAAGGGAGGCCAATATAAGATAATCTTGTCATTCACAATGCTGGCTGACAGTATTTTACCATTTGCATCCTGAATGCTAAAAGATTCGATGTCATTGTAGGGCAGGCTTGGGTATTCCGTTTTACAGGACCAGCATGTTAGTGCTAGCATAAAAATAGCTAGAAATTGAAGGATATGTGTTTGTTTTTTCAAAAATGAGTGTTGCATAATTTTTTTGGTTAAAAAAATCGTTATGCGGATGTTGATTAGGCTAAAAAGATCCGCAACCCATCCACCAGGTTGCGGAATCTTTCATTCATTAAATAGGAAGGACTATAATGCCTTAACTTCGATATTGGTATCTGCTTTTACTTGTAATTGACCTGCCACTACTTGTTGGCCAACATTTGTAAAGTTAATTAACTTAACAGCATACGAAGCTCCGGAAGAATTTCCGACCAATACGGTCAAAGGTTGGATTGCTTGGTTTGCATGGCTATCTAAATCATATTCATACCATTCGCCACTGCCCTGTGATGATACTGGAGTCGCTGTTGCCCAATCTGATGCTGTAACGGAAGAGATGTCTTTTGCTACCGTTCTGATCGAATAAGATCCATTAGCCTTGATCGAACCATTTACATGGCTAAAGAATGCAACCTGACCAGAGCTACTCAAGCTTTGTGCACCTGTAGCAAGGTCTACATATACCGCAGGCCAAGTTGCTGCAGCGGCTGGGCTCCACCATTGACCTACAACAGAGTAGTTACTATTTGCCTTAGCTTGGTTCAGCGCCAAAGGAGCTGTTGCTGATTCTGTTGTTGGGGCTGCTGCCCATACTGCTGCCGATAGCACAGTCACGGCCATCGCTGATTTTAAGATAGTTTTGATGTTTGAGTTCATGTTGAGATCTCCTCTTGTTTTAATTTATTTAATTTTGATGCCACCATGGCATACTGTGGATGCTTGTTTAGGATTCCGTTATTGTACTTGGAGACAGCTGTGTCTTTACAACATCGGCCCAGTCTTTAAATTGGAATTTGATCTGCAAATTATCAAAGGTTCCGATTGGCAGAGTCGCTGGTAATGAAACTGTCATTTCGGTACGGTTATAAGATTTGATTGTCAATGGATAATCTTTTCCATTAAGTGTCATGATAACGGCCGTAGGATCTAGAATAACCTTATCTAGGCCAGCTTTTATGGTCCAATCTTTATTTTTTGCGAGATTTAGACCCAATAAGCTAACAATTACATCAGGTTGACGATACGTAATTTTGAGCGGATTGGCTAGTGTAATGGTGTGGTTGATGTTGGTCACCTCCACATCATAGGTGCCTGCTTTAATATCGGACGGAATACGGTTTTCTCGTTCAGTTCCCGTATAACTTAATTGATAACCAACATTTCCTGATACTTTCAAGCTATTGGGCTTAGCCATCTTATAGCGTTCTTTGGTCTCTTGATTAATCAATGCGATACTGACCAATGCGGGATTGGTATGCATGAAAGTCCCATTTATCGCTGGAAATGCACCTCCAGGCCCTTTTGTAAGTGAAATGGAAGATGTCGATGCAAAAGTCGCTTCAAAAGATGGCGTACTTTGTAGCTCAATCTTTAAGCTATAGGTTCTTGTGGTGCCTGTAGCGGACTTTACGGTATACGTCTGTTTTTTTTCATCTGTTTTAACGGGCAAAATTTCTTCTGTTAAACTGGCTCCGTTAGCAACTTTAATAGTCGGATCGATGACGAGCAAGCCATAATAATAAGGGAGATATACCGTAATGGTATTGGCCTCATTGTCAATGGCACCGTAAATGACATCATCATTGGGGAGGTTGGTGACCTTGTATTCGAGTATTTTATCTGCAGGAAGTAAGGCTAATTCTTCCGTTTTGGTGCAGCGGGTTAGCAGCAATCCTAAAAAAAGGAAGCTTAAAATGCTGTATAATCTTTTCATGTTAGTTTAGTGTCTAAATCAGAATGCGTAGCTTATCGTATTTAGTTAGCAATCACAAATTTGCTACTACCAGCTTTGGCAAGTACATATTGGAATGTAAAGAATGGTGTTGGTGAATCTTTAAACCAATCTTTTGGATCCAAAAGGTCTTTGTAGATACTTTGTATCTTGATCTTGGCGTAGTTCCCCTGGGCTGTACGGACGATCAATGTATTACTTTCGATGGGATAGCAAACGTGTTTTTTGTTTTCCGCTCCACCACCTTTGATTACGCCGTCAAAATCATATAAATACCAACCTAGGCCTTCACCAAACGCTCCTGAGTCATCTGTACCATAGGCTTTTTCACCTTTTCGGAATTCGGCATCTGAGGGGATATCGATTACATCTTCAAATTTTTTCTTGACAATTAAGATACCGCCTTTGCCTGGGCCTCCTTTACCAAATCCGTTTGCTGTGTTGTTGCAATTGATAAAACTGCGGTATATTTCTGAGCAAGAGATGTCCCATCGTGCGGTTAGTTTATAATCCGGTGTCACAGCTTTGTTCTGTTCCAAACTATAATATATTGGTGATTGCGCTGTGTTTGGTGCACTACCCGCGGGTAAATCTTCGCCAAAATTCTTAACCGTAATCAAGCGGTTGAACATAGCTTCTGGTGCAACAGGATCTGGTTCAGGCTCTACTGCTGTGGGCTCGCTTTTGCTGCAAGACCCCAACACAATTAAAAATGCCAATACCGGTATGAATTTTAATAGTTTACTGCGTTTCTTTATTGTCATTGTTACTCGTTTTTTTTGTTAGTTGATAACTTGTCCCTTTTCTATACATGCAGTAGGGGTATTAATACGTTATTTTTATTTAAATTGATTCTAAATAATAGTAAAGATAAAATCTTTTGCTGATAAAGTGTGTATGAAAATTGGTATTTAATATATTTTTTTCGGTTTTTGATTTTTGCTTAACAAAGGCAGCTGGAATTTTAACCAGCTGCCATGTAGGTATTATTTAAATTCTTGGTAATCGATGGAGTAGAAAAAATAATTGTTTGGTGCGATTTCACGATTCATCGTTTCATTCTCATAAACATTATTCATCCTAATTTTAAAAAAGGGTTTACCTTCCTTTGAAATGATAATTGTTCGATTTGCTACAGCTAGAACTTGGTGATTTGGTTGTCCTGTATAATTCGCCCAACCAATTACATTTGGGGCGTAAGACGATTGAAGTCCTAAAAGATTATTTGAAGCAGACGTAAACTGGTCGGTAGATTTTACATCTTCAAAAGCTTTGTCAATAAAGGATAAGGTGTAGCCTTTAACATTATTTGTTATTAAATCTACATTGGAGCTTTTCGCGTTAAAAGAAACAATAAAATCGCTCGCATTTAAGCCATCATTCTCTTTAAAATCAAAATAATAGGTTTGCGCTGCAGTTGTTGTTGCTTTTCCATCTTCACCGATAGTAAATTGTTTGAAGTTACGTAGTGAATAGGTATTGCCTGTACGCTTGATTGTTCCTTGTGTATTGATCGTTTTGGAAACCTTTGTTAAATCAACAGTTTCACCGTCTTTGACCATAACCTTAGCTTGGTATTCCGGCTCGACTTGCTCCACCTTATCATCATCCTTGCTACAAGAAGTAAAACCTAAACTCAATGCACATAGTAGTGCTGCTGTTGTAAATAATCTATTCATCTTTAATTTAATTGTGTAATTTTTCGTATTATAATGTGTTTGTATTTAAATCTTTGCTGCCATCCTGCTGTACATAATATTTAAATGTATAGTACGGGGCAGGCCAATTGAGGTTGGTTACCGCCGCTGGATTTCCCTTATAGGCATTGATCAGCTGTAATTTGGCATATTTGCCATCGGGTAAGCGAATCGCATAGGTACGATTGGGAAGCGCCTGCATAATATGGGTGCTTAAACTATAGCGAAACCATCCATCCGAACCATCGGTTGCTGCCCAGCCAATTTTGTTGACTTCACTTTTATTAAACTCCTCATCCGAAGGGGCAACAGTGACACTCTGATAGGCTTGTCGTAGTAAAACAACAGCGGTATTATTTGCCTGGCCGCCATAACCCGGATTGTATTCATGCTGGGCATTGTTCAGATAGATCTCCGAATTGTAAGGACCTGTAAAGGCAATATCCCAATCTTTTGTTTTAAGCCACTGCGCAGAATCGGCTTTTGTTTTAACCCATATTTGCTTTTGGTCTTTAAAACGAAAAAGAAATATAAAAAATGGTCTTTGCTCTTTTCCTTCAGTACCTTCGCCCATGGCTGCATCGGTATCGCCAGCAAGATCTTTGATCAGAGTACTTTTGCCATCTTCCAATCCGATAGTATAATCTTTGTCTTTCCCGCAGGATACGAGTGTCAATAGCAATAGTGCTGAAAAAATACAACGGCCAATCTTGTGAAAGGAAAGCCAGATGCTACATTCTCCTATAATCATGCGAATCGTTCTCATCTTTTATCTTGTACTTGATGTGCTAAATTCTTGTTCATTAGTCCTTATTATTCTTTTATTCAACGGTAACTGACACCACCCATAATAACCCGTCCAGGCTGCCCGAGTAGATAACGGCTTGTAAAATTGAATAAGTTATCACCGATCAGGCGGAGGGTCAATCTCCTGTTCATCAGACTCTTTTCCACAGTCATATTCACGAGTGTGTGATAGGGAATAAAAATGTCGTATTTGTCAATAAACTGGTTGCCATTGTATTCCTGAAAAGGTGTGGCACTTCTGAAATTGACCCGCGCATTGACATTAACGCCCCAGGGTTTATATTCATATTGGGCTTTTGCGTTGAACATGTGTCTCGAACGGTCTTCAATACCCCAATAATCCGATTTTTTACTCTGGCGATATTCGCCTGTAGCGGGATCGTTGATCTGGTTATAGGGATAACTGCCCTTGGCAATACTATCCAATACACTCAGGTCTTTGGCAATCAGGTATTGATAGCCCATCGACAGTTGCAGATCTTTGGTTGCCTGATAGGTCAATGAAACTTCGAAACCTTTATTCATGGCTTTAGGCAGGTTGCGGTAGCTATAGATCTGTGCGACTTTGGTACCGTTACCTACACTAACTGTGTTGATCTGATTGTTGATCCGATGGTAGAAGACAGAGAAATCGGCCTGTAATCTCTTGGACGGGTTCCAGGTCAGTCCAATATTGTTTGAAATGCTGGTTTCGGCTTTGAGGTTGCCCGCCACCAAATTGAGCATATAGCTGTTTTTATAACTGAGTTCTCCGGCTTGATCCATGGCTGCAATTACATCGGCTACGCGTTCCGAACCGATCACAAGATAATTGGCTGCTGGATTGAAGAAGACCTGATAGCGCATTTTATAGTCGGGGGCTTTGAATCCTGCACCAACACCACCTTTGATCAAAAGTGTAGGACTGAGATGATATTGCAGGCCTAAACTCGGGCTGAGATGACCATTGTAGACATTCATCTGATCGTAGCGTAAGCCCAGCGTCGTTAATAAGCGGTCTACAGGTTTCCATTCGGTCTGCAAATAGGCGAATGCGCTGTTCAAAGAGCGTTTGGCATCCAGATCTTGGTTGTCCATCCGTTCAAGGCTACCACCTATACCGCCAGTAAGTTTAACCTGTTGTGCAGGGCTATACGCAAACTGCTGTTCAATGCGGTGTACATTCTGACCAAATTGCTCGGCGCTGGCAACAATACCTTGTTGCAACCATTGTGCGGCAATCTGGGAGTGGAAACGCGAGAAATAGTAACGTGTAATACTACGCAGTCGAGACGCAAAATTATGGTCGTAACTTGCCGAGAGATTGATGTCCTGATCTTTTTGTTTATCCTGCAGTGTGGCCGATTCAGACCAGGCATTGATCATTTCAGATTCCCGGGCTGCATAACGCCCTGTCACGCCCAAAGTGCCATTTTTGCTTGTACGATAACGTACTCGCCCCTGGAAACTATAGTTGGTATAGGGCGGAAAAGTGGTGCTCTTGGAATCTAGGTATTGCTTGTCCGTATTAAAACCATCCGTGCGGTAATAATTGCCTGAAAACACTGCGCTGCCGCGCTGATTAGCAAAAGGTGTCTCAGCTTCCAAAGTGGCATCGACGGTATTGAGACTGCCGTAAAGAAACGATGCCTGTGCCTGTGGTGTGATAGCACCATGGCGTGTAATGATATTGATTGCACCACCTAATGCGTCACTGCCGTATAGGCAGGAAGAAGCTCCCTTGATGATCTCGATACGCTCAATATTGGTCACCGAAATACGGGACAGGTCAAAGTTGCCACTGTTTCGCCCCAGCATAGGTTGCCCGTCTACCAGAACCATCACGTAGTTGCTGCTGAATCCCTGGATCTGCACACCGACAGCTCTGGAGCCTCCGGCGATATCGTTAACAATGGCGATACCCGTCTGTTCTTTTAAAACTTCATCCAGACGACGGCTGCCCATAAGCTCGATCTCCCGCTTGGTGATTACTTTAACGGGCATGGCTGCATTTTCAGCCTTAACGAGATTGTCTACAGCCTGCACTTTACCCTGCACATCAACTACATCCATCTGCCGTTCTTCAGCTTTTAACACAATGGTCAATTGCTGATTTTTGTCTTCCAAATCGATAACTTGACGGTACTGTTGATAACCCATGGCCTGTACCTTTAATTCGTAGCGCCCCGCATAGAGCTGGGTGAATTGAAATCTCCCTGCAGTATCTGTTTTAAAAGCATATTTATCTGGATAAAGATAGATAGTCGCATTGGCGACGCCTTTATTGGATTCGTTTTTCAATACACCGGAGATTTTCCATTTTTCCTGTGCTTGCACAGTGTAGATCTGGCAGGCGCAAAGGGCGATCAGGGTGCTTGTTCGAATAGGTGAGCTGCTTTTAAACACTATTTTTATTTTTAATAATTCTAAATAATGTTACAAAAAAAGGTAATCCTATTGGATTTTTCTCTATGCAAAATGTCATAAATTCTATTTAATCCGTTTTTTATGGACTGAAAAGTAGTTTGGATTTAGTTATATATTGCTGTTTATTAATGGTTTGTCAGGCTTTTTATGTTGAAGTATGCTGTTCTAAAAGAAATAATATAATTTGTATTTAGACTGATTATTGATTTGTTTTGTACTCAAGTTGAACGGCGAGAGGTAAAACCATTCCTGGTGATCCGCTATCGCCATAGTGGAGATAAAGAATTACAATGAGTAGATTTTATGTTATTATACTGTGTTTTTTGATGCAAATCGGTGGATGGGCAAGGGCACAGCAGAGAATCATTACGTTAAACAGTTCGTTGACCGAAACGATCTATGGACTGGGAATAGGTGAGCACATGGTCGCTACCGATGTGACAAGTATATCGCCCAAAGCAGCGGCGGCCTTGCCGAGGGTAAGCAAGAACCGTTCGGTATCGGCCGAAGGTTTATTATCTTTTAAGCCAAGCATCGTTATTGCGAATGAAGGCGATGTATCCAAATCGGTCATTCAGCAGATTCGTGCGGCTGGTGTGAAATTTGTCTCCATTAAACCAAACTATTCTGTTCCGGGTGCACTTCGTTACATTCAGGAGGTCGCAGACGCCGTCGGTGAATCTGCTGCCGGTAAAAATCTGGTTTCGCGAACAAAATTAAGCCTGGATCATACCATGGAATTGGTGAAAAAGGAAAATCAGGGTAAAGCGGCACCCAAAGTATTGTTTTTATATGCCCGTGGTACGGGTACCATGAGTGTAGCGGGTAAAGGCAGTAGTCTGGATGCGATGATTAATCTGGCTGGTGGTAAAAACGCGGTTCAGGAATTTTCGGATTTCAAACCCTATACAACGGAAGCGCTGGTGCAAGCCAATCCAGATATTGTGTTGCTATTTGATTTTGGCGCAAGTAGTCTTGGCGGTGAGGATGCTATCCTCAAATTGCCGGGGATGCGTATTACGAATGCGGGTAAAAACGAACGTATCTTGGTGATGAATGCCTCGCTGCTGGTCAATTTCAGTAATCGGCTGCCAGACGCAATCTTAGCATTGCACCGTGGATTTGGAAAAGTGATGGATTCAAAATAAAGCCGGTGCAAAAGAAACAGAAATTTATCCTATTGACTTTGGGCCTGGTATTGGGTGTCGTCAGTATTGTTGCCTTGGGGATGGGGGCCTACCATATTCCACCCGCTGATATCTTAACGATGTTGACGCAAAAATTGCACTTCGGAAGTACGGGAGGTGCGCATAATATGCACGAAGATGTTCTTTTTGAGATTCGTATGCCGCGTCTTTTGCTCGGGCTTTTGGTGGGTGCAGCATTGGGTATATCGGGGGCTGCGATCCAGGGTATATTCCGCAATCCCTTAGCGGAGCCCGGATTAATTGGCATTTCATCTGGAGCTTCTCTTTTTGCGGTACTGATCATTGCCTTTGAGACTTTTCTCTTTACCTCTTTGGCTGCTTGGATTGGGTATTATATATTGGCTTTTGGCGCTTTTGTGGGCGCTGGTTTGACCGCTTTTTTGGTTTACCGTATTGCCAGTAAAAATGGCCGCCCCAATGTGACGACGATGTTGTTGGCAGGTATTGCCATCAATGCCTTTGCGGGTGCGCTGACAGGTTTGATGACCTATATGTCCACAGAGCAACAGTTACGTACCATCACTTTTTGGATGCTGGGTAGTCTTGGTGGGGCTACTTGGGATAACTTAAGGGCTTTGGCGCCATTTATTTTGATCCCGGTGCTGATCTTGCCCTTTTTTGGAAAGTCGCTGAATGCTTTTTCCCTCGGGGAGTTGCAGGCAGATCTTTTGGGTATGCGTACCGATCGCGTCAAACGCTGGGTGGTTGTTTTATCCACACTTGCTGTGGGAGCATCCGTTGCGGTATCGGGGATCATTGGTTTTGTGGGATTGATTGTTCCGCATACCGTTCGTCTGATGGGCGGGGCGGATCACCGATTTGTACTTCCTGGTTCATTGCTATTGGGGGCGTTGGTGCTGACGTTGGCAGACGTGATTGCCCGGGTTGCTGTTGCACCCATTGAATTGCCCATCGGCGTCATTACAGCTTTACTGGGTACACCGGTATTTTTGTATATTTTAATCAAAGATAAATAGTCTTTTGGCAGAGGCCTTAAAAATAATTGCATTATGCTACGTGTAGAGAAGATCAACTACGAAGTAAACGGACGAAAGCTCCTGAAGGATATCACCTTTCAGGTACGTAAAGGTGAAATTCTGGCAATCCTCGGAGCCAATGGCGCTGGTAAATCGACGCTGATGGGGGTGCTTTGTGGTGAAAAGAAGCCGGATTCGGGTGCTGTTCATCTCAATGGCAAGGCGCTATCGACATACGAACCTGCGGCTTTGGCGAAATGTAGGGCTTTACTGAGTCAACAGCAGCAGATGACATTGAGCTTTAAGGTAGAAGAGATCGTGCTGATGGGTCGGTATCCGCATTATAGGAATACGCCCAAACAACAGGACTATAAAATCGTGGCCGAAACCATGGAACTTTGTGGAGTATCTGCCTTTGCTGAACGGGATTTTTTGAGCCTCTCGGGCGGTGAGCAGCAGCGTGTTCATCTTGCACGTATCCTGGCGCAGATATGGGATAACCCAGATGCACTGTTGTTATTGGACGAACCTATTTCTGCATTGGATCTGCATTATCAGCAGAAAGTACTGGCCATTGCACGGGCACTTGCCCGAAAAGGATTTATGGTGGTGCTGATCGTGCATGACGTCAATTTTGCTGCCATGTATGCCGATCGAATTCTGATGCTCAAAAATGGCCGCAAGCTCTTTCATGGTACCCCAGTGGAAGTGTTGGCCCAAAAGGAGATCTATACGATCTTTTCGGTCGAGTCCAGTGTCATTATGAATCCAAGAACATTGAAACCTTATGTTCAGTTGGAGGAAATGGATATTGACTTGGATTAATCCTGTTATTTAGAAAGATTATAAATAATTTTAGAATACCATCTTATTTCGTTAATTTTAACTGCTTCAGGCTTATTTAGGATTTGTAATCATGTTGGTGAAAAGTAAAATAGTAGAGTTGGCAGATTGGCTTTTTGAAGAAGAAATTCCGGATGGCTATGTTCCCGACAAACCTTTGGTCGAAAATAGGATATCCATATCCAAAGATCCGGTCCATATGGAGAATTTCCAGCTATCGACTTCAGGATTGTTTATCTTGCATTCGAAAATGCAGTTTGATCGGCCAGTGCAGGTTCTTACGGAGATCGAGGGCGAGACCATAACCAGCCAGTTTATTTTCTTTAAGCCGACGGATAGCAAATTGCCTTACGGCATGAGCCGGCATAATATACGCTACATTCCCTCGGTCAAATCCATCCATGAAGTGGAACCCGGTATTGAGTATACTTATTTTATAGCCGTTATTTCCAAAGAGTATTATCTCAATCTGATCAAACGCGATTCGTTATTGCATCAGCAATTTGTGCATGAGATCGAAAAAGGCGAATACGTTTCCTTCTCCGAAGAAGATCTGATGGCGACCTATGAGATGCAGCATACCATAACCGAGCTGATTGAATCTAAAAAGAAAGGGGAGATCCGTCGACTACATACCGAGTCGCGTGTTGTTGAGCTGCTGATGTATCAGTTTGAGCAATACAATGAGAAAACGGAAAGCAATGATTCGCTCTTTCATGAGGAGGATGTGCAAAGGTTGGAGATGGCACGCCAGATTCTTGAACAGCGTATTGCCAATCCGCCGACGCAAAAAGAACTGGCCGCGGAGGTGCTAACCAGTGAAAGCAAATTGCGTAAGGACTTTAAGGAATATTTTTCAGTGACCATTCACGACTACCTTACACGAGTGCGGATGGAAAAAGCCAAAAGTTATCTGCTCGAAGATAAAATGACTGTCTATGAGGTGGCCTTGTTGACGGGCTATGGTCACCAGAATAATTTTAGCAGTGCTTTTAAAAAATATTACGGAATCTCTCCCGGGGAGCTCAAGATGTAATATAAACTGCTGCTTGGATTAGTTTCTTCTGATCGGGAAGATATGATCGTCCGAAATAGCATAACTTTGATATTGGGAAGACAGGTCTTTGCTGTCCAATCCCGTAAAAGTACTAAAAGCGGGAAGGATAATCTGATGAGTAGATACCAGAAAACAGGGTAGGCGAACCTTCCGTTTTGGTGGAATAACCAGGCTGATACCCGGATGGATATGTCCACTAATCCGAAATGAAGAGGAATCTGCTGCATCAGCGGGGTGATGTTTAAATTGGATCTGTTGCATTTCGAAAACTTCTTTGTGATGCTCTATACCGAAGCGAATGCCCATTTGTTGCGATAGGCGGTCGTGATTGCCTTTGACAAGATGAAGGTGGAGCTCAGGGTGGCGTTGTCTGAATGATTCCAGTAAAAGTACTTCCTGATTGATGCCGGCATGAATGAGATCGCCGACAACGATGACTTGCTTAGCTTGATAGTACGCTATTAGGGATTCTAATCGAGTAAGGTCCGTTATGGCAGTATCCATCGGGATAGCAATGCCATGCTTCCTGAAATGTGCCGCTTTGCCCAGATGTAGGTCAGATAAGATTAACGTTTTTTGGTCTTTCCAGTATATAGAGCGTTGTGTGTTAAGGGCTAATTCCTGTTTATTGAAGGTAATTGTTTGTTCTCCGATTTTCATTTTCTGCGCTTCTTTTTTTGAGCATTGGTCTTTTCCATGCGTTGAATCCGTTCAATCAAGGCTTCGCTCGACAGGGATTGCCGGAGGCTATCCACTTTTATCGGAAAGCTCAATGGCGTATACTCTTCGACAAAGGTATAACGTATTTTGCTCTGATTGATCCTTTCGAATGCGTTTATTAACCGATGTTCTTCCAGTTGCTGGTTGAACACTTCGGTAAAAGCCTGTTTGAGCAAAAGGTTAGTGGGATCGTGTTCCATCAGTACGCGGAAAATAATCCCTGATGAGGCCTGTAATGATTTGTTGTTTTGCTGGGTGCCCGGATAGTTCTGCACAACCAGTCCCGAGATGACAGCGATATCCCTAAATTTGCGGCTGGCCATTTCTGCAGAGTTAATACTACTGATCACATCTTCCATCAAATTGCTGCGGCTCAATACCTGTTCGAGCTGCATTTGACTGAGCTGAATTTGCTTATCGGAATAGAGTTCGAAGCCATAGTCGTTCATGGCCATGGAAAAGCTGATGGGGTACAACTTGCTAATGCGGTAGGCGACAAGCGCTGCCATGACTTCATGGATCAATCGGCCTTCCAAGGGGTAGAAAAATAGATGATGACCTTCTCTGGTTTTGATATGTTCGACGAGGAATTCCGCTTCACTTGGCACGGCTGAAAGTTCAGCCTGTTTTTTGATCAGTGGCGCCAGGAAATGAAGCTCTTTTTCACTGGAAGGAGCGCTGGCTGCTGCAGCCAATTTTTTTCTCAGGAAATGACTCAAGTTGGACGATAAGGGAAGTCTTCCACCGAGCCAGCTTGGAGTAATGGCTTTACCCGACGAATTTCTTACGAATACGGTCATTTCCTTGACCATCGCTACTTCGAGTATCCGCCCCGCAAGGATAAAGCGTTCACCTTTTTTTAGTTTGCTAATAAAATATTCTTCGATCATGCCGATGTAACCACCGGAGAGAAACTTCACGCGCATCATGGCATCACCGACAATGGCACCTATATTGAGTCTGTGAAGTAGTGCAAGACGACGGTTTTTGATGATCCATTTGCCATCTTCATCTTGGATAACCTTGTGAAATTCTTCGTAGCGTTTTCCAATTTTTCCACCCGCGGTAATAAAATACATACACCATTGCCATTCTTCCGTTTCCATGTAGTGAAAGGCATGGGTATTGGCGACGATTGCATGCAGTTCTTCCGAACGAAATCCACCGCCCAAGGCGATGGTTACCATGAATTGAACAAGCACATCGAAGGTCTGAACCATGGGATCCCGGTTTTCGATCGTCTGCGTTTTTACGGCCTCCTTCAAGGCGGCGACCTCGATGAGCTCCAGGGAATGTGTGGGGACGAAATAGATCGTGGACGTTTCAAATGGACTATGTCCACTTCTTCCAGCGCGTTGCATAAATCGAGCTACACCTTTACTGGAGCCAACCTGTATGACTGTATCTACAGGTTTGAAATCTACCCCTAAGTCCAAGGAGGAGGTTGACACGACCGCTTTAAGTTTGCCGCTGCTGAGATTTTCTTCGATCCATTCGCGGATATGGGCGTCAATGGAGCTGTGATGCAAGGCGATTTGTCCAGCAAAATCGGGGTGAGCCTGCAGCAGCAATTGGTACCACATCTCACTTTGGCTCCGTGTGTTGGTAAAGAGGATCGTACTTTTACTGGCAAGTATAATCGGGACGACCTGATCTACGAGGTTGCCGCCGAGATGCCCTGCCCAGGGAAGCAGTTCCACTGTGCTGGGGAATATCGGTTTGATGGCAATTTTCTTTTTCTCCTTGGCAACAATCTGGATACGTTTTGCAGCTTGTGGAAGCAAAACTTCCATCGCTTCTTCAAGGTTTCCGATGGTGGCTGTGATACCCCAAACGCGTAGGTTTTTTATATATGCTTTCAGAAAGGAAAGTGCCAGTTCGACCATTACGCCGCGTTTGTTGCCCATGAGCTCGTGCCACTCGTCAACCGTCACACATCGGAGATTTTTAAAATATTTATCGCGTTGTTTTTGAGCAAGCAGTAAGTGCAGGCTTTCTGGAGTAACGAGTAAAACGTCAGGCATGGAGCGGGTTTGCTGCGCTTTGATCTTGGGATCGGTGTCACCATTACGCACCTGTACGATCCAGTCGAGTCCAATTTCGTCTATTGCTGTTTGCATGGCCCGCGCCAGATCTTTGGCCAAAGAGCGTAGGGGTGTAATCCAAAGGAGCTTTAGCCCCTTTTGATAGTGTTCCGGATGATTGAGGAAGTCCATCAGTACGGCCATAAAAAGGGAGAAAGTCTTCCCAAACCCTGTAGGCGCGATGACCAGCCCGCTATATCCTTGCGCATATTTTTCCCAGGCCTTGGTCTGGAAGCTAAAAGGGGTATTTCCCTGCGATTTAAAATAATCACTGATTATTCGAAAACCGTCACTATATGCTATTTTTTCGTTCAATGTGTATGAAGCTATGCCTTATTGTATCAACTTTTTAATATCTTCAAGACTATCGATCTCTGCGGCGGTCTTGTCTTTTCGCCAGCGTAATATCCTCGGAAAACGTAGCGCGACACCCGATTTATGACGTTTGCTGTATCCAATGCCTTCAAAGGCAATTTCAAAAACTAGTTCAGGTTTAACGGTTCTTACGGGGCCGAATTTCTCTAAAGAATTTTGTTTTACAAAGCGGCTAACTTCTAGAATTTCCTTGTCTGTAAGACCTGAATAGGCTTTTGCGATCGTTACAAGCTGATCGTCATCCTTTACGGCAAAAGTATAATCGGTATAATGGGCACTTCGGCGGCCACTTCCTTTCTGTGCATAAATGAGGACAGCGTCTATACTCATGGGATTTACCTTCCATTTCCACCAGTCGCCTTTTTTGCGGCCGGCGTGATAAGCGGAATCCTTTTTCTTGAGCATAAGTCCTTCGCTGTTGACCTCGCGCGAGTTTGCCTGTATGTCTTGTAGCGCGGGCCAATCTGCTGCATGTATCAAAGGTGACAGCTCTAAAGCACCTGGAGGATTTGCAGCATAACACTGTTCTAGCAGTGTACGTCTGTAATTAAGAGGCTTATCGCGCAGATCGATGCCATCCAGTTCGACAATATCATAAAGGTAGACTGAAATAGGTACTTCTTCACGCAGTGACTTTGGAATGGTCTTTCGGTTGATTCGTTTTTGCAGTTCGGAAAAGTTGAGGACACCGCCGTCTCTGACAGCTAGGATTTCGCCATCAAGCACAAAATTTCCTTTCCACTGATGGAGGGCCTCGGTAATTTCAGGGAACTGCGCTGTCACGAGTTCCTCTCCGCGAGACCAGATATGTATTTCATCTTCGCGCTTGATGAGCTGGCCACGTATACCGTCCCATTTGTATTCTGCCTGCCATTCGTTGAGAGAGCCTAGGTCTTCGGGGGCCTTTTCTAAAGGATAAGCGAGGCAAAAGGGATAAGGTTTGGAACGGTTGGTATCGCTGTAAGCGCCATTGACGAGTTTGTCGAATTCTACCGCATGCGGATTCCATTCGCCCATGATACTATGCGCTACAGCGCTTGCTTCACTGTTGGTATACTGCGCGATTGTATTGATTAATCCCTTATCGGAAACACCTAACCTGAAGCTGCCACCGAGCAGTTTATTGAAAATGAAACGCTCTACGGTATTTAGTGCATTCCAGGAACGGAGAACAAAAGCCTTTTTTTGGGCTATACTGTCATCCCGGATGGCAATGATCTCGTCCATCCATTCACTCAGGCTTTTTTCGATCTGCTGTGATGGTGGTGGGAGCAGCAACGATAAGGTCTCGGCCAGATCACCTACGGCAGCATACGATTCTATAAATAACCATTCGGGGACTCCGGTGATTTCTAAGGCCCATGTTTTAAGATCCTTGATCGCGATGCTTCGTTTCGGTCTCTTGCCGGTCATCAGGGCAAGAAACCAAAGTTTGTCTTTTTCGGAAGCCTGATTGAAAAAAGTTAAAATAGCTTCTTTTTTCGAATTGGTCTTATTGCTGCTGTCAAGCGCATGGATCAATGTAGCAAATTCTTTCATAGGCTATTCTGTGGTTTGGCTTTGAGGGTCCTCTTCATCTCCGTATTGCGTTTTAACTTCTTCGGCCTCAATACCGATTTCATTCAGATATTTGGCAAATGTTGCTGTCTGTCCGTGTGTGACATATACTTTTTCGGCAGCGCTACCACGTACCGCCTGCAATAAGCCCTGCCAGTCGGCATGATCGCTGATCGCAAAGCCGGCATCAGCGCTGCGCCATCGCCTTGCCCCACGGATTTGCATCCATCCGGAGCAGATCGCATGGGCAACATGCGGTATTTTCTGTAGAAGCTGGCTGTCTAGCAGAGCAGGCGGCAGCAGCACAATTTGATTGTCAAGCTGTTTGAGCTCCGATTTTAAATCGGCGATGCGGTAATTTGGCAATTTTATACCTGCCTGACTATAGGCTTCGTTTAGCTTGGCAATGCTGTAATGAACGTATACGGGCCCCATCTCATGAACAGCGTTGAGAATGCGCTGCGATTTTCCAAGCGAATAACCGATAAACACAGAGGTTTTGTTGTTGCTCTGATTGGTTTTAATCCATGTCTGTAGGCTTTCATTTTGCGCTTCTACGGAATCCCAACGGTAAATAGGGAGGCCGAATGTACTTTCTGTAATAAGTTCATGGCACTTTATGGGTTCGAACGGTGTAGATAAACCATCGTCCTGAATCTTGTAATCGCCCGTAAAGACGACAACTTTACCTTTATGTTCCAGGCGTATCTGTGCAGAGCCAATGATATGGCCAGCTGGATGTAAGGAGACCCTGACTCCATTGATGCATACCGCTTCGTTGTAGGCAAGGCCTTGAACCTGAATGTCTGGACCTATGCGACTTCGTAGGATATTGACCGTAAAATGGTGGCATAAGTATTTCTTCATTCCCCAATGGGCATGATCTGCGTGACCATGGGAGATGACTGCCAAATCAACTGGCTGCCATGGATCAAGATAAAACTTGCCCGGAACACAGTAAATACCTTTTGATGTAAAACGTATCATTATTCATTAAAACAGGGTTTCGTGGGCTAAAGTTTTACTTATTTGCTGTCTTTTCAATTTACTGTTGTCTTTGCGTATTAATGTTGGGGGTATTCAGTTAATTTTTTTAGATTTGTTAACCTTGATGCTAAGTTTTAATACACTATGATATTAATTGTCGATGATAATCCGGATAATATTTACTCTTTACAAAAATTGCTGGAATCCAAGAATTTTAAAGTTGATACCGCTCATTCTGGGGAAGAAGCTTTAAAAAAGATCCTAAAAAATAATTATGCATTAATCATATTGGATGTTCAAATGCCGGATATGGACGGCTTTGAAGTCGCCGAGAATATTGCCGGTTTTAGTAAGACAAAGGAAACACCGATCATATTTTTGTCTGCGGTCAATACAGATAAAAAATTTATTACGAAAGGCTATGATTCCGGTGGTTTGGATTATGTCACTAAACCTGTTGATCCGGATATTCTAATGCTGAAAGTCAAGACGTTTTATCGCCTTTATGAGCAGACGCAGGCATTGAAAGATGTTCAGCAGACCTTGGAGCTTGAAGTAGAACGACGAAAGCAGGCACAAAAGGAGCTTCGGTCTAAGTTGGACTATTTACATACGCTTTTGGAGTCGCTTCCTCAAATTGCATTTACTTGTGACAAGAGCGGCAATATTGATTTTGTCAATGGCCGCTGGTTTGAATTTTCTGATGATGCCACTATTTTTCCGCAGACTTACCCTGGTGACCGACCTATCGCTGCCGCGCTTCACGGTAGCCTTCAGTCAGGTGAACCATTGGAGATGGAAGTCCGTTTGAAAAAGACCCATTGTGGAGAGTATTCATACCAATTGTTGCGGGTGTGGCCAATCTTGCAAAATAGTGAAAGCAACTGGATAGGAACTTTCACCGATATTGACGCACAAAAGCGGGCGGAAAAAGAGAAAGATGAGTTTCTGAGTATTGCCAGTCATGAGTTGAAAACACCGTTGACAAGTATAAAGGCCTATATGCAATTGCTTGACCGCAAGTTGAAACTGGAAGAGGAAAGTGCTGAAGCAAGGTATGTTCATCGGGTGCAAGGACAAATAGATAAACTCAACAGCCTTATATCGGATCTTTTGGATCTATCAAAAATTGACAATGGGAAGTTGCTTATCAATAAAAAAGTATTCTCACTTGAGCATATGGTAAAAAGTGCGGTTGATTCCATTATTCAGACGCATGACCAAAGCAGCATGAAGCTTATTCGAACCGGTGATATCACAGCGGTACAAATATACGGTGATGAGATCCGTCTTGAGCAGGTATTGGTTAATTTCTTGACGAATGCATACAAATATGCGGCGGGCACGGAAAAAGTCATTGTAGATTGTACGGTTGTCGACGATGCTGTGAAGATCAGTGTAATCGACTTCGGCATTGGGATACCCGTGGAAAAGCAAGCCGATGTTTTTGAGAAATTTTATCGTGTGGAAGAAACATCATTTGACTTTCAGGGACTCGGGATAGGCCTTTACATCTGCGCCGAAATTATACGAAGCCATCAGGGAACGATTGGTGTAGAGAGTTCGGGTGAGCGTGGTGCAACCTTCTATTTTACCTTACCCTTAAATTAATTTAAGAATGCCAAATAGTAAGACAATCAATAATCTAACGTGGGGGATCGGTTTTTCATTGGTCGTGCTGCTTATTAGTTCTACAGCATCCTACATTGGTATACAGGAGCAAAATAGGCATCGCCAGGAGCTTGCGGTAACAAGAAAAATAATCAGCACTTCAACTAGTTTACTAGCTTCGTTACAAGGTGCTGAAACTGGAAACCGGGGCTTTCTTCTGACTGGTAAAGAAAGCTATTTAGAGCCTTTTAATAATGCCTTGGAAAGTTTGCCCAAAGAATTGCAGGAGATAGAAGCCCTCACCAAGCAGGATCCGGTGCAGAAGGTTCGAGTAGACAGTCTAGTAATTGCAGCAAAATGGCGGCTCGACATTTTAAAGGAATCAGTTGCAACGAAGAGAAGGGGCGGCGTATTCGGCTTAGCACAATTGGATGAGAGTAAAATGGCTATGGATAAGTGCCGTGTAATTATCAAGGATATTAATCAGTATGAGGACGATAATATCGATAGGAAATCGGCTAATTTGGATAATTCTTCGTTTATCACAACCTTGTTTATTGTTATCAGTGCCTTACTTTCTCTTATTATTACCAGCTATTTTTATTTTAGGTTACGTGCCGACTTCTTGAAGCGTGCAGCACTCGAGAAATCATTACGTGAGAAGGATGAAGGTATTTCTAGGCGCTTAAATTTGGTTCAGAAGATTACCAATCGAATCGCATTGGGGGATTATGATGTCAAGGCAGAGGAGGTCGGAGACGATGATCTCGGTGAAATTGCGAAAGCCGTCAATAGGATGTCGAAGGCGTTGAAAAAATCATTTGAACAGCTAACAGATAATGATTGGCTTCATGCTGGATATGCCAAACTTTACACTGGATTGATGGGAAATAAGAGTGAGCAAACAATTGCTGCAGATTCCATCAAAAGTCTTGTGGATTATACCGGTGCTATCAGTGGCGCGATCTATATTTTTAACGATGACAAGTTGGAAATTTCAGGAGCATATGGTTTGGATACGCAGACACAGCGATATTTTTTGCCGGGAGAAGGCTATATTGGGCAGGTATTTGTTGACCGGGAATCTAAGACACTTCATAATCTGAATGCAACGGATTACGTGGTTAGTTTTGCCAATGGAAAGATCCATGTGCAGCATATTATTTTCTTACCGATGCTGGTTGATGATCAAGTCCTGGGCGTATTGGAAGTTGGTCAGATGGATAGTTTTACTACGGTAGAACAGACATTTTTGAATGAATGTGCCCGACAGATTGGGATTGCACTAGTTTCAGCAAAAGGAAGGGCAAAAATCCAGACATTGCTGGAGGAAACACAGGTACAGTCTGAAGAGCTATTAACACAACATGCCGAGCTTGAAAGTTTAAATACTGAATTGGAGGCGCAAACATTGCGTTTGCAGTCTTCAGAGGAAGAGCTTAAAGTACAACATGAGGAACTGATGCAATCCAATCAAGAATTAGAGGAACGCTCGCGATTGCTTGAAGATAAGAACTTAATGATTGCCGAACGGAATCAGGAAATTCAACAGAAAGCCGAAGAGTTGGCGTTGAGTACTAAATATAAATCCGAGTTTTTGGCTAATATGTCCCATGAACTCCGTACACCGCTCAACTCGATATTGCTGCTATCGCGTTTGCTATCGGAGAATGTAGAGGAAAACTTAAATTCAGATCAGATTGAATCTGCTAAAGTCATTCTAAGTTCGGGAACGAGTTTATTGACGTTGATCGATGAGATTCTGGATCTTTCCAAAATTGAATCGGGTAAGATGACCTTGGATTATGCCTCGTTGGATCTAAATGATATTTTGTCGGATTTGAATAGTTTGTTTTTGCCGATTGTACAGGAAAAAGGCTTGATTCTAAAAACGAATATCAGTGATAAGGTAAACCAGAGATTTCAGGGAGATCGGCTTCGCATCGATCAGGTACTCCGTAATTTGATTTCAAATGCGATAAAATTTACCAAAGAAGGCGAAGTACGTCTGGAAATCTATGAAGATCCAAGTGATCGCGATCGATTGGTATTTGCTGTAGTCGATTCGGGTATTGGTATACCACTTGAAAAGCAGAAAATTATTTTTGAAGCCTTCCAACAAGCTGATGGCTCAACGAGGCGGAAGTTTGGCGGTACTGGCCTAGGACTTTCTATTAGCCGGGAGATTGCACGTTTGCTTGGTGGAGAGATCAGGTTGGAAAGCGAAGTGGGTAAAGGTAGTACCTTTTTGTTCATTATTCCGAAGTCCAAAGTTGAAGTCAAAGAGATATTGACGAAGGAGCAGCAATTGGTTGAGGAGATATCTTCGGAAGTAGAAGAGGTGATTGAGATTGTTAAAGAAGATACCTATAATCCAGTCACAATTAGGATCCCCGAGGAGATTCCAGATGATCGAGATACGGTTGCAGAGGGAGACAAGGTGATTTTGATTGTGGAGGATGATGTTAATTTTGCCAAGGCACTCTTGAAATATACACATACACAAAACTATAAAGGTGTAGTTGTTGTTCGTGGTGATCATGCACTCCCTGCAGCACAGAAGTATCATCCAGTTGCTATTCTGCTCGATATTCAATTGCCAATCATGGACGGATGGGCTGTCATGGATCAATTGAAGGGCAATAAGGCTACGCGGCACATTCCGGTTCATATCATGTCTTCGCTTGAGGTGAAGAAAGAAAGTTTATTAAAAGGAGCAATCGACTTTATTAATAAGCCTGTTGCGTTGGAGCAAATGACTTCGGTATTCCAAAAAATTGAATCGGCCTTAAGCCGTTCACCGAAGAAGGTACTTATTGTTGAAGAAAATCCAAAGCATGCCAGTGCACTGTCTTATTTCTTAAGTAGTTTTAATATATCACTTGAAGTAAAAGATAATGTAGAGGAAAGTATTACTGCTTTACGCACGGCAGATGTGGACTGTGTGATTCTGGACATGGGGGTTCCTGATGAAATGGGCTACCATACGTTAGAAGCAATCAAACAACATGAGGGATTAGAGAACCTGCCGATCATTATCTTTACAGGCAAGAACCTGTCTAAGGCTGAAGAGTTGAAAATTAAGAAATACGCAGACTCCGTTGTTGTAAAGACGGCCCATTCTTATCAACGGATTCTAGATGAGGTCGGATTGTTTCTTCATTTGATTGAGGTTAATAATTCAGACGACGCCAGAAGGAAGAACAATGGGCTTGGAGCTTTGACCGATGTATTGAAGGGCAAGAAGGTCCTTGTTGCTGACGATGACGTCAGGAACATCTTTTCAATAACCAAAGCATTGGAGAAATTTCAAGTAAAAGTAATTCCTGCAATGGACGGTAAAGAAGCGTTGGAAGTATTGACATCAGGAGAACCTATTGATATTGTATTGATGGATATGATGATGCCAGAGATGGATGGCTATGAGACTATTAGGAATATCAGGCAACATGTTGATTATGCAAGATTACCAATCATCGCTGTTACGGCGAAGTCGATGATCGGCGACCGAGAAAAATGTATTCAGGCAGGAGCTTCGGATTATATCTCGAAGCCGGTAGATATCGATCAGCTCTTGTCTTTATTGCGTGTGTGGTTATATGAAAATTGAGGACAACTGATATATGGATCAGAATAAGGTAATATTAATTGTGGACGACGATCAACGCAATATTTTTGCATTGCGTTTGACGTTGAAAGCGAAGGGATATCAAGTATTGAGCAGCACGAGTGCGAGCGAGGCTATCGAGATCTTGGAGACGAATAAAGGTGTAGCGCTGATATTGATGGATATGATGATGCCTGAAATCGATGGCTATGAGGCGATTCAGCTGATCCGCAATTCGAGTTCGCTGGGCAAAATTCCAGTTATTGCCGTGACAGCGCAAGCGATGAGTGGAGACCGGGAGAAATGCTTGGAAGCTGGAGCCCAGTCGTATGTCTCGAAGCCGATTGATGTCGATAAATTGATAGGTGAAATTGAACGGTTAATCTAAATGTTGGGCTATAGTATCATAAAAGACCATGAAATAGATATTTTGCTTGAAGATATCTATCGCGACTACGGGTATGATTTTTTGCAGTATAGCCGTGCATCGATGAAGCGGAGGATTAATCGGCTTATGACGAATGACCGTTTGGCAAGTTTTGCTGAACTTCGTTTTGTATTAAAAGACAACCCGGCATTTTTGCAGCATTTTGTTGAAGAGATTACTGTTAACTTGACCGAGATGTTTCGAGATCCCTTATTCTTTCGTCAACTGCGGGAGGAAATTCTCCCTCAATTGGGGACATATCCATTGATCCGTGTATGGATTGCAGGATGCTCCACAGGAGAGGAAGCTTATTCGATGTCCATTTTGCTAAAAGAGGCTAATCTGTATCACAAGTCATTGATCTATGCAACGGATATTAATCCTCGGGTACTCGATATTGCCCGAAATGGTGTATATCCATTGAGCCAGATAAAATCTTTTTCCGAAAATTATATAGAATCTGGAGGAAAACAGGACTTTTCGAAATATTACACAGCAAATTATGAATGGGCAAAATTCGATGCCGATCTTAAGCAAAAAATGATTTTATCTACCCATAATCTGGTGTCAGACACATCATTTAATAGCTTTCAATTAATCCTTTGTCGGAATGTTTTGATCTATTTTAATAAAGATTTGCAGGAGCGTGTTTTTAAATTATTTGACGCGAGTCTAGAAAATTTAGGATATTTGGCATTAGGTAGTAAAGAAACCATACGATTTTCAGGGATTCAGCATAACTTTACAGCTGTAGGGGATCAAAAGATTTGGAAAAAACTTTATACCTTATAGGGGATTGCAGGAAGGCATGAAAGTTTTGTGCCTGATGTAAAAAATGACGGTATATATAAACTATTTTATATGAGTAAAACAAAAACGGTGTTGATATTTGAGGACGATACCATTATTTTGGAGGTTATAACGGTTGTTTTGACAGATTTGGGGTTTCACGTTGAAGTTTCCGAAACTTCACATGATATTATCCAAAAGGTGGAATCTGCAGAGCCCGATCTTGTTTTAATGGATAACTGGATTCCAAACATTGGTGGGGTTGAAGCAACCAGATTGCTTAAATCAGATCAGCGTTTTAGCCATATTCCCGTAATTTACGTGTCGGCAAATAACGATATTCAATCCCTGGCAGATCGTGCCGGAGCGGATGATTTTCTATCTAAACCTTTTGATTTGGAAGATTTGGAAAATATTGTCAATAAATATATTGTATAGATCAATTTAAGGTTAGACTTAAAGGCTGCAAATCTCAGATTCTCGCAGGTTAGTTTAGTCGATGGAAGTATGCTGGTCTATGCCAGCATCAATTAGCTTTTGATCTATTATGTATTTGGTAAAAATGTATCGGTGATCTGACTACCAGGTATTTAGACCTTCCTGTAAAATAGTGTTATAGGTCTCCACGTTGAATTTATAGAGATCAGGAGCTTTATGGGCTCCGCCTTTCCGCTGTTCGTCAAGTTTTTGGAGGATACCCATATTTTTCATTTTACGATAAAAATTGCCACGATTAAGTTTCTTACCAAGCACTGTTTCATAGAGTCCTTGCAGGTCCGTCAGCGTAAACTTGTCTTGTAGCAAATTGTATCCTATTGGTTTATAAGAAAGCCGCTCGCGAAGAGTCCGGAGAGCCTTGTTGATGATTTTGCGATGATCCATGGTGATATTGAGCTCAGTGATGTCCCTAAAGTCGATCCACTGACAAGTCTCACTTAAGGAATCAGGTTGAGGAATTACGTGTTTGTAGTTTACCAGCGCGTAATAACCAATTGAAATAAATCGCTGTTTGTTCCACAATGTGTCTGGGTAATCTGCAAAGGATTGCTGGCTGCGCTGTGGGCATCCAAATACCGCAAATTCTTCCAAGAATATATCCTTCACACCTGAGCGTTCATAAAGTACGCGTTTGACCGCCTCGTCCGTATCTTCCTCTTTCCCTACATAGCCACCTGGCAGAAACCATTCTTTATTATAATTCATTTTTAGCAAAAGGATTCTCAAGGAACCTTGGTCGAAGCCAAAGACGACGGTATCCACAGAAATGTGAGGTAGAAATTTTTCATAGCTCTCTGCTGATGCGTTAATTAGCTGTGTTCTGAAATCCATATAACTGCTGTTTTTGGGTTAATATTACAAAAAAATATCGCAATGGGAGGTAAGTTGCCGGATAAAACTCGAACAATTCCTTATGCAAAAATTACATAAGGTGCTTTTTTGATAAATCAATTTACTGGTAATTAGTTGTTTGTGTTATTTTGTTGATTTTATTTTGTAATTGAACAAAAAGATTGTACACTTGTATTGCTTCATTATGAAGCAATGTAAATAACTGATTATAACGTGTTAAGCCAAATGTTTTTTTAGCCGTGAGGCGAATGTTTGACTACGAACTCATGTATTAAACGAACAGATTTTATGAATGTAAGAAACCTAATATTCGCTTCATCTTTCAGTCTATTTTTAACTTTTTCAGCACAAGGCCAGGTTTATCAAAAGATTGAGAATCAGTATGGCCCTGTTTTGGGGTATTCAACAGCTTCGGGCGTGAAGATCCTAAGTATTGCTGGAAATAAATTTAAGGATCTCAATCGAAATGGAAAATTAGACCGTTATGAAGATTGGCGTTTGACAGCAGAGGAGCGAGCTAAAGATCTCGCCTCAAAATTGTCTGTTGATCAGATTGCTGGGCTTATGTTGTATAGCAGGCATCAAGCTTTACCGGCACCGGCCTTTGGATTTATGGGAGGCACTTATCAAGGAAAAAACTATCAGGAAGGTCTAGTTTCACCTTGGGCTCTGACCGATCAGCAGCGTGAGTTTCTGGAGAAAGATGGGCTGAGGCATGTCCTGTTGACAGCAGTGAAAGATCCGGAGACCGCTGCCCGTTGGAATAATGAGTTGCAAGGTTTTGTGGAAGGCTTGGGATGGGGGATTCCGGCGAATAATAGTTCCGACCCACGTCATAATGCTGTTGTCAGTGCAGAGTTCAACGCTGGGGCAGGGGGGCAAATTTCAATGTGGCCGGATGGGCTTGCGATGGCGGCGACATTCGATCCAGCTATCGTCAAACGTTTTGGGCAAGTAGCGGCTTCGGAATATCGATCCTTGGGCATCACGACGGCATTATCACCACAGATAGATTTGGGTACCGAACCGCGTTGGTATCGTATCGGTATGACTTTTGGAGAGAGTCCCGAGTTGACAACAGCGATGGCTAGAGCTTATATCGATGGTTTTCAGACATCGAGTGGAAAAGACGAAATTGCCTTAGGCTGGGGGTATAAGAGTGTTAATGCTATGGTGAAACATTGGCCCAGTGGAGGGCCTGAGGAAGGTGGTCGGGATGGCCATTGGGCTATTGGAAAGTTTGCGGTATATCCAGGTGATAATCTGAAGCAACATATTATGCCATTTGTCAATGGAGCTTTTCAGTTGACAGGAAAGACGAGCAAAGCTGCCGCAGTTATGCCCTATTATACGATTTCTTTTGGTCAAGACGAGAAGAATGGTGAAAATGTGGGAAATGGTTATAGCAAATATTTGCTTACCGACTTGTTGCGCGGCACCTACGGTTATGATGGTGTGATCTGTTCGGACTGGTTGATTACGGGAGATGAAGCGCCTAAACCAGATGGATTTGCAGGTAAACCCTGGGGGGTAGAACAGCTGTCGGTGGCAGAGCGTCATTATAAAGCATTGATGGCAGGCATAGATCAATTTGGTGGCAATAACGATAAGGCTCCTGTTTTGATAGCCTATGAACTGGGCGTGAAAGAGCACGGACAGAAATTTATGAGACAACGATTTGAAGCTTCTGCCAGAAGGCTTCTGTTAAATATTTTCCGGGTAGGACTCTTTGAAAATCCATATTTGGATGTCGAGGAAAGTCGCGCCACTGTCGGTAATCCGCTCCATATGAAGGAGGGCTACGACGCACAGGTAAAGTCCATTATTTTACTAAAGAATAGTGATCAGCAATTGCCTATTCTTGGACGGAAGAAAGTTTATGTTCCGAAGATGTATAGTGCAGCAATGAAAGATTGGTGGGGAAACTATGCACAGGCACGATTGGAATACCCCCTCAACATTGATCTCTTGCGAAAATATGCCGATGTAACCGATAACCCCAATGAAGCTGACCTTGCAGTCGTGTTTGTACAGAGCCCGATCAGTTCCGAAGGTGGATATAGCGAAAGAGATCGCAAGAATGGTGGAAATGGCTATGTTCCGATTTCCTTGCAGTATGGCACATATACAGCCTCAGATGCACGAGCGGAGAGTATTGCCGCAGGTGATCCTATAATCGATCCATCGATTAAGAATAGGTCTTATAAGAATAAAATGGTGACTGCTGCGAATGTGATGGATCTTCAAACGGTATTGGATACGAAGGATATGATGAAGGGGAAACCTATTTTGGTGTCTGTGACAGCAAACAAGCCCATGGTATTTGCCGAGTTTGAAAAGGAGGTATCAGGTATTATCCTAAATTTTGGTGTATCAACACAGGCTGTATTGGATGTTATGTTTGGAAAGTACGAACCTTCCGGTCTATTGCCTGTTCAAATGCCCGCAAACATGGCTACAGTTGAGAAACAAGCTGAGGACGTGCCTTTTGACATGGAAGTCTATGTTGATCAAGCAGGACACGCCTACGATTTTGGTTATGGTTTAAACTGGTCGGGAGTCATTAAAGATAAACGCGTAGGAGAGTTTGTGAGGAAATAATAGGGGATCATACCGAAAGTTTGGG
>NZ_DBGB01000017.1:0-59288 GCF_002295765.1 Sphingobacterium sp. UBA865
ATAAATTTGAGACAGCTTCTTTCTTAAGTGCTGTTATCTTATTGTTAATTTGTGCGTCCCGGATACACTTGGAGTGCTTTCTCTAAGCAAACTAAAGCGCTTTTAAGATCATCCTGATTCAGTACATAGGCCAGGCGGACTTCATTTACTCCAGCACCCTCTGTACTATAAAAGCCCGTAGCTGGAGCCATCATAACTGTTTCGTTATTGTAAGAGAACTCTTCCAACATCCATTGACAGAATTTATCTGCATTATCAATTGGTAATTTGGCTACGACGTAAAATGCGCCACCCGGGTTAGGAGAGTAAACTCCTTCAATGGCATTGAGCCCTTTTACGAGGGTATCTCTTCTTGCTGTATATTCTTTGGATACCGCCTCGAAGTAACTGTCTGGTGTATCAACAGCAGCTTCACCCGCTATTTGTCCTTCTAAGGATGGGCTTAAGCGCGCTTGTGCAAATTTCAGTGCTGTCTGATATAGTTCTTTATTTTTGGTAATGATACATCCAATACGCGCACCACAAGCGGAGTAACGTTTTGATACTGTATCAAAAATAACGACATTATTTTCGAGACCTTCTAAATGCATTGGTGAGATAAACGCTCTGCCATCGTAACAAAATTCACGATAAGCCTCATCTGAAAAAAGGTAAAGATCATATTTTAGACAAAGTTCACGAAGAGCTTCGAGTTCTTCTCTGGAATAAAGGTAACCTGTAGGGTTATTTGGATTACAGATGCAGATTGCTTTGGTTTTAGCGGTGATTACTTTTTCAAATTCGGCGATGGAAGGTAATGCAAATCCACTTTCAATATAGGACATGATTGGTTTGATTACCACATCGGAGGAACAAGCAAAACCATTGTAATTCGCATAAAATGGCTCTGGAATGATGATCTCTTCGCCTTCATTTAAACAGGCTTGCATAGCGATCATAATCGCTTCCGAACCACCATTTGTTACTAATATATCTGTCGGCTCGATATTATAATTTAGCTTATTATAATATTCTGCTAACTTGTTTCGGTAAGAGGCTGTACCTTCAGAAGGTGTGTAGGCCCACACTTTGAACTGTATATTTTTCAAAGCATTAAGCATCACTTCAGGTGTTTGGATATCAGGTTGTCCGATATTGAGGTGATATATCTTTTTACCTTCTTTTTTTGCTTGATCAGCATATGGCGTCAACTTTCTAATAGGCGACGCAGGCATATTCAGCCCTTTTTCTGATATTACTGGCATTATAGTTTTTTTAAAATTAGTAGTGCAAAGCTAACCAAAATAAAACGAAAAAAGCCACATGATAATGTGGCTTTTTTCGTTTTATCTATGGAAATTGTTATTCTACAATACCCTTAATGTATAGCGTTTTTACAGGAGTCTTGGTATTCGACTGCACCGTGAAGCTCTTTGTGAATGGCGCTTTTGCTGCAGCATTGTAAGTCACTTTAATCGTACCACTTTCTCCTGGTTTGATTGGCGTTTTTGTAAATTCTGCTACAGAACATCCACAGGTAGGCACCACGTTGGAAATGATAATTGGCTCGCTACCGGTGTTAGAAAATTTGAAATTATACGAAACGGGCGTGCCGGCAGGAATTTTACCAAAATCATGTGTTTCTTTTTCGAATTTAAATTCTCCTTGTCCTGTTTGCATCGAAGAAAAACCAATAAAGGAAATGATCACTGCTAAGATTGTTATATACTTTTTCATGCTTCTAAAATATTACTTTACGATTAAAATAGTACAACTGATATGCCAAATTTAATATTTATTGCCAATTTATTGTACATCTAACAACTTTATTACAGTTATATTATCCCTTCTTTCAATAGATCCTGTATGTGGATAACACCAGCGTAATTTCCTTTGTCGGAAACCAATAGTTGTGTGATATTGTTTTCACGCATAATATGGAGTGCATTGGCGGCCAATTCATCTTTATCGATAATTTTAGGTGATTTTCCCATGATATCGGCGGCAGTAATTGTCGCTAAATCCGTGTGTTTCTCCAGCATACGACGGATATCACCATCTGTGATGATGCCAAGTATGTTTTCATCATCCAACACGGCGACAGCTCCCAGTCTAAACTGTGTTATGGTGATGATGATATCACTTACTGTGGCTTGTTGTGGGACGCTAGGTTTGCCATTCTGATCGGATAGATCGCCGACTCTCAAGTACAGCTTTTTGCCTAATGCTCCTCCTGGATGGTATTTTGCAAAATCTTTATCCGTGAAATCACGGCACTCTTGTAATACCACGGCAAGCGCATCACCCATTGCCAACTGAGCAGTTGTACTTGAAGTTGGTGCAAGGTTGTTGGGACAAGCTTCTTTCTCAACGGTGGTATTTAAAATATAGTCGGCATTTTTAGCGAGGTAGGAATCTGTATTTCCGACCAAAGCAACCAATACATTCTTTGTCTGTTTTAAAAAGGGAACAAGTACTTTAATCTCAGGTGTATTACCACTTTTAGAGATGGCAATAATCAAATCATTTTGTTGGATGATACCAAGATCTCCATGGATAGCATCAGCAGCATGCATAAAAATCGATGGTGTACCTGTCGAATTGAGCGTTGCAACTATCTTTTGAGCAATAATAGCGCTTTTACCAATTCCAGTTACAATAACTCGGCCGTGCAAATTAAGAATACGATCGACAACGGTAACAAAATCATCATCAATATATTGAGCTAAAGCAGCTACTGCCTTGGCTTCTTCTTGAATAGCTTGAATAGCTATATTTTTTATTTCGTAGTTGTTTTTCACAAAAAATACTCTTACTTTTATGTATTAGAATAGATTGCAAAAATAGATTATTTTTCAAGATTATTTCTTCATTTATCTATCTTATTTTTGCCCAAGGCGCAATGGAAATAGAAAAATCACTTTTCGACAATTTACAAGATTTTTTTGGTTTTGATACTTTTAAGGGGGATCAGGAGGCAATTATAAACAGTATTCTTCAACGGAGAGACACGTTTGTAATTATGCCAACCGGAGGAGGGAAATCAATTTGCTATCAACTTCCAGCACTCATGAGTGAGGGGACTGCAATTGTTATTTCTCCGTTGATTGCTTTAATGAAAAACCAAGTAGATCAGCTTCGTGCATTCGGTGGCGAAGATAGTATCGCTCATTTTTTGAATTCTTCATTGAATAAAAGTGAGATTACAAAGGTTAAGGATGATGTAATCGCTGGGAAGACCAAATTGCTGTATGTCGCTCCGGAATCTCTTGCTAAGCAAGATAATTTGGACTTCTTACACCAAATCACCGTGTCATTTGTAGCGGTTGACGAAGCGCATTGTATTTCCGAATGGGGACACGATTTTAGACCAGAATATCGTAAAATACGCCAGGTCATTAATGAAATAGGGGCCAATATTCCTATTATTGCGCTTACAGCGACAGCAACACCTAAAGTACAGTCTGATATTCGTAAAAATTTGCAGATGACTGATGCTGTTTTATTTAAGTCATCATTTAATCGTAGCAACTTATATTACGAGGTAAGACCTAAAAAAGATGTCGTAAAAGAAATTGTACGTTTTATCAAAACCAAATCGGGTAAGACGGGCATTGTCTATTGTTTGAGCCGTAAAAAGGTAGAAGAAATCAGTGAGGTTTTGAACCTAAATGGCATCAAAGCTTTACCTTACCACGCGGGTTTAGACGCCAAAACAAGAGCAGATACACAGGATAAATTTTTGATGGAGGATGTCGAAGTGATTGTGGCTACCATTGCTTTTGGTATGGGAATAGATAAACCTGATGTTCGTTATGTGATTCACCACGATATTCCTAAATCCATGGAGGGATATTATCAGGAAACTGGACGTGCTGGACGTGATGGGGGTGATGGTTATTGCTTGGCTTTTTATTCGGAAAAAGATGTTGAAAAACTGACCAAGTTTATGAAAGATAAACCTGTGGCTGAACGTGAGATTGGCACGCAGATCTTAAAAGAGGTTATTGATTATTCGGAGTCTGCAGTATGTCGCCGTAAACAGATTCTTCATTATTTTGGAGAAAATTTTGACGAGCAGGGCTGTAATAATATGTGTGATAATTGTCGTTCGGAAAAAGAATATTTTGAGGCCGAAGACGCTTTAAAAGATGTATTGGGCTTTATTCAAGAACAGGGTGAAAAATTTGATGATCATCACGTGATTAACGTCATGATCGGCCAAAACAACCAACCCGTATCCGCCTATAAACATGATGAACATCGTCTTTTCGGAAAGGGCAAAGATAAAGGTGTTATTTATTGGAAATCCTTACTTAGGCAGGCAGTGCTTGATAACTTTATCGAAAAAGATATTGATCATTATGGCCTTTTAAAATTGACAGCTATTGGTCGTCATTATCTGGATAATCCTTATCAACTAAAATTTGTTTTGAATCGTCCAATTGAAGGGGGGGATAATACAAGTTCGGAAGATACAGGACAGGGTACAGGGGCCTTAGATACCGTCTTGTTGGGTATGCTTAAAGATTTACGTAAGAAAATTGCAAAGGGCAAGTCCCTGCCGCCGTTTGTTATCTTTCAAGATCCTTCGCTGGAAGAGATGTGTACACATTATCCAATTGCTATCGATGAGTTGAAACAGATTCAGGGGGTAGGGAATGGTAAAGCGATTAAATTTGGTGCTCCATTTATTGCCTTGATCAAAGACTATGTTGAGGAGAATGAAATTGATAGACCTGTGGATCTTGTCATTAAGAGTACAGCTAATAAATCGGCATTAAAAGTGTCTATTATTCAAAATATCGATCGTAAAATTGCATTAGATGATATTGCCTCAGCTAAGGGGATAACTTATGAAGAAATATTGAAAGAAATTGAGACGATCGTAAACGCAGGAACGAAAATCAATATCAATTACTTTATTGATGAGGTCATAGATGAGGATCGTCAAGATGAGGTATATGACTATTTTAAGACAGCAGAGACTGATTCAATTAATGATGCGCTTAAAGAATTAGGTGGAGACGATTATAGCTATGAGGATCTCCAATTGATGCGAATCAAATTTTTATCAGAACTCGGCAATTAATTTTTTATAATTATATGATTAACAAATACATTCCCGAAATCAAGAATGGGACATCGCAGAATTTCTTTTTAATGGCGGGGCCATGTGCAATTGAAGGAGAAGAAATCGCTTTGCGTATTGCTGAAAAGATTGTTACAATTACAGATAAACTAAATATTCCGTACATTTTCAAGGGATCTTACCGTAAGGCCAATAGATCGCGGCTAGATTCATTTATGGGGATAGGTGATGAGAAAGCGTTGAAGATTTTAGAGAAAGTTGGGAAAACTTTTGGTGTACCGACGGTGACGGATATCCATGAGAGCCATGAGGCGGAAATGGCAGCCGCATACGTTGACGTTCTTCAAATTCCAGCATTTTTGTGCAGACAGACTGACTTATTAGTTGCAGCAGCAAAAACGAACAAGGTGGTCAATGTAAAGAAAGGTCAGTTTTTGAGTGCTGGATCTATGAAATTTGCAGTGGATAAGATCGTGGAATCTGGAAATGAGAAGGTTTTTTTAACTGATCGGGGTAATACGTTCGGCTATCAGGATCTCATTGTAGATTATCGCGGGATTCCCGAAATGCGTTCTTTTAACGTGCCCACAATAATGGACTGTACACATTCCTTACAACAACCGAATCAAACTTCTGGCGTAACAGGAGGGAAACCAGCATTAATTGAAACAATAGCCAAAGCTGCAATAGCGGTGGGAGCCGACGGCCTGTTTATAGAAACACATCCTGATCCGGCAAATGCGAAGTCTGATGGCGCCAATATGTTACATTTGGATTTACTTGAAGGCTTGATGGAAAAACTGGTCCGAGTTAGACAAGCTATTTTATAGTATAATAAATAAATCGCAATAGAAAGGAGCCAATAGGCTCCTTTTTTATAATCAATTACACCAAACTTAAAGCTAAATTATTGTATGTTCTCAAAAGTTGCATTGACAGCGTTTTTGTTGTTGTCTTTTTCTGCCATCAAAGCGCAGGAGAGTTATAGTTGGTTTTCTCCACTAGAAGATAAGCATGTGGAAGGTAGGCTGGAGAATCAGAAGCTTTCGGCCTTCAATAGACTTCCGGATGAACTGGAAAGCCAGGTACGTAAACCCGTATGGGAACTGGGGAAGAATAGTGCGGGATTCTATATTGACTTTCAAACTACTTCACCTGAGATTATGGTTCAATACCAAGTGGCTGGCGGTTTAAATATGCCCCATATGCCAACAACAGGTGTCAGTGGGCTTGATCTTTATGCTTATGATACTGTAAACAAGGAATGGAAATGGGCTTATGGCAATTATGATTTTTCGGATACCATTTCTTATACATGGAAGAATATAGGGCGCAATGGAAAATTTAATTACCGCTTATATCTTCCGCTATACAATACGGTTAAGTGGTTAAAGATTGGTGTGCCAAATACCGCTAAATTAACGTATACCCATACCACAGCAGCCAAACCTATTGTTGTGTATGGGACCTCGATTGGACAGGGGGCCTGTACCAGTCGCCCAGGCTTAGCTTGGACCAACCAAGTGGGACGTGCGTTTGACCATGAAATGATCAACTTATGCTTTTCTGGTAACGGTCGATTGGAACAACCGATTTTGAATGTGATGAATAGTGTAGATGCTGCCTGTTATGTGTTGGATTGTATTCCTAATCTTGCTATTTCAAAGTCGCTAACAGAAGAGCAATTGGATTCACTGTTGGTCAATGCGGTGACATTTTTAAGAAAAGAACATCCGACGACACCCATTATTTTGACACAGCATAGTTCGGGGAGCATAGCCGAAGTCTTTAATGAAGATAAAAATGCGGAATACCAGCAAAGTAGCCGTGTGCTGAAGGCGACTTTTGAAAAATTACAATCAAAAGGAATCCGTCAGCTTTTCTTATTGTCGAGTCAAGACCTTAATCTGGATCTGAATTCGACCGTTGACTACGCTCATCCAAATGATCAAGGTATGGAAAGAATCGCAAATGCGTATATTAAATTGTTGAAGAAAATTCTCAAGTAAACTACAGTCAACGAGGACTTCACCATAGCAGTATTTCGAATTTACCTCATCGAAGGGAAATTGTGTATGAAAAGGATTTGTTGATAAAATGATAACAGTATGCTGTTATTTAAAAAAGGGAAGTTTTAAACTTCCCTTTTTTATTTCTTTTTCATTTTCATGGTCATTTTTGCCTTTTCGCCACCGCCATAATTAAAAGTCTTGGCATTGCTTTCTTTCTTTTGGTGGAATGCGCCACCTCGGGAAAGATCTTCTTTATCTTCCTCCTTGCTCGACTTTTTCTTTTTGTCGGTGATGGGATTATAGATTACAAGATCCTCTGGCAGTTCCAAAACATCCATTCTTTTACCGACAGCCTGTTCTATTTTTTTAACCATGGGTAATTCCAGATCTGTTGTGAAAGTCAACACGACTGATTCTTCATTTTCGTCATTTTTAACAAGATGATTTAAGAATTCCTCCTTTTCATTTGGTAACTCAAATTGAAAAATGAATGGAACAGCGGAAAGGTCTACATCGTTCGTATTTTCCCGTGCAATTATTAGGACACGAGATTGACTATTTTCCTTGAAATCTTCCATCGTCTCATAGCCAAAATCATCATAGAACAATGGATTGAGGATAGCAATTTCTTCTTTATTGCTACTGAACAAACTGCTGGCCAACTTTTGGGCAGTAAGCTTCGAATTTACAAAGACGACTACTTTTTGAAATACTTCTTTATCCTGCAACAGAAGATTTAATAAATTGATCTTTGTTGTGAAATTAGGAACATGATATAATAATAGATCTAGGGTGTCGACAGTGTCATTCTCAAGTTCATCTATTTCGACCGAGGCACAATTTTCATTCATGAAATTGTCGATCATGTCATAAAGTTTTTGGTGTTCAACAGTACTGAAAACTAAATGTTGTACTTTTCCGCAGCTTTCGGCTAATTCCCTTACCGTATTTTGCATTCCTTGTTTGATAATCTCTTCAGCATCATCGATAATCAGTGTCTGAATACGGTTGAGATTCAAAGCCAATTTAAGATAGATAGCTCTTGCACGATTTGGGGTAGCTACAACAATGTCTTTTCCATCAACCAGTTCTTCGATTTCTTCTTCCATGCTGCCTGAAGCCCGCAATCCAATGATGCGAAGATCTTTATTTTTGCTTAATTGATAGAATCTCTCAACAATTTCGTCGATACGTTCTTCATTAGGCGCCAAGATCAAAAACTTCGGAGCTTCATCTGTTGTGAATTTCAACTTCATCAAGGTAGATAAGACATAAGTTGTGGTTTTGCCTGCACCTTCTGGAGCGATGGCAATCACATCCTGTCCACCAAGAATTCTGGAAATGCATCTACTTTGAATTTCCTTTGGAGCAAGATAACCGAGTTCGGTCATCGTAGCATTCAATCTTTTGCTAAGTTTTAGTTTCTCTAACGACACGTATCCTTTTATTTATGTAAGTTACAAAAATACAAATTTTGATCTTAGATCAACTAATGTGCGCCCATTTTTGAAAACAGATTGATAATAATGACTCCAACAACAATCAAGACCATACCGATAATGGCTGCTGTATCGGGAATCTGTTTAAATAAGAACATACCAATAAGCGTAATGGCTACAATACCAACGCCAGACCAAATTGCGTAGGATATTCCGACGGGCAGGTATTTAAGTGTGATACTTAAAAAATAGAAGGCAATAATATAGCCTACAATACAGAGAATGGTAGGCTTTATAAGGGTAAAACCCGCAGACTTCTTGAGGAAAGTGGTTGCAAATATCTCTGCGGCTATAGCAAGAAAAAGATAGGTGTACTTCATTGTTACAAAGGTACAATTTTTTGCTCAGCAAGGTTCGGTTAATTAGGTCAATAACAGGGGGAAGTTAATTTATTTTCGAGACAACGAATTGCGTATAAGAGCAATTTTATCTATGTTTGGCCAATTCACATAGCTAGACGCTAGATTTGATTTTATGGGGCATGTTCGAACTTTTTGGAAATCTGTACTAATATTCTTTGTTTTATTGTGCTTTTGCGATGCTATTGTTGCGCAAGAACAGCTGCAAGATTTGCAGAAGTCGTATTACAGTCTTCCTTTAGGAAGTAAAGAACGGTTTGTGTTAACGGGTAAATATGCACAAGCCCTATATTTTAGTAATGAAAAAGCGCTGGCCAGTCAATTGCTTAATGATAATATTCAGTTGGCCAGAAATTATCCTGACAAGCAATATTATGCCTATTTGAATTGTATTGCTGCCATGAACAGTTTTAATGATCATGCATTTGAAAAATCACGCTATTATTTAGAACATGCTAAATCTGTACTCCCCATAGTTAACGATAATGGAATAAAGGGGTATGTGCATTATTGTGATGGATGGGTTATGACACGACAGAATAAAGAGGATGAGGCTGTTTCCCAATTCCATAAAGCAATTTCATTTTTAGAGAAGGCGCCACCGACTGAGGCAAATATCGCCCGAAAATTGGCAGTTTATAAGGAGCTTACAGCGATCTATGCAAACCAACGCAATTATGATTTTCAAGAAAAGTACACCACGCTTCTGCTGGAAACGGCGAAGGAAGGAAAGAATGTCAATAGCCTATTTGACGCTTACATGCAGGCTGGTTACCTATTTGAAGAGGAGTATAGATCCAATAATGCAGACCAAAATCTATTAAGGAAAGCTGAACAACACTATCTTGAGGCTTACAATTTGGTAGAAAAGAACGAGAAACATCTTGTTAATCCAACAGATTTAGCTTACGTTTCTGTTAATTTAGCGAATCTGTACCATGAGTTTTATCCAGAAAATGGTGGTAAAAAAGCAATATCATATGCGAAACAGGCCTTAGATATTGCTGCTGAAACGGGACAATATGCCATTACAATACCTGCTTACGGTATCCTCGCTGATGAATCTTTCAAAGTCGGACATCGAGAGGAAGGAAAAAAATATCTGCAGCAGGCACTGCACAATCTTCAAAGAGAGCCCCATTATGATTACCAAGTCGGGTTAAGCCTGTTTAGCAGACTGGCTGAAGTAAGTGTTGAAGAGGGTAAATATGAGGAAGCTTTCAATTATCAAAAAAGTTACATAGATGTATTTGAAAAAGCATTTAATTCGGATAAACTGGATAAGACGAAGCAACTTGAGCTAAAGTATGAGCGTGAATTGCAAAACCAAAAGTTAATGCGGCTTCGATTGGAAGGCGAGAAAAAGGAACAGCAGATCAAGCTGATGAAAGTCTTGAACGATAGACAACGTCAACTGGTGGAGAATTTGAAATTAAATGAACTCAATCGAACACAACAGCTCAAGGTACTCCAACTTGAACGGGATAAAAAGGAACAGGATTTGCAATTAAGCCAACTGGAAAATGAACAGCGCTTGCAAGAACTTGACGTGTCAAAAAAGCAAATTGCCTTTAAATCACGAATGAATTCAATTTATATTTGGTTGTTCGTCAGTTGTTTGGTTGTGATTGTTTTGCTGTTTTATGCGTATTGGCAACGTTCAAAGGCCTTGAAGCAGAAGGTTCATTTGCATGAACTGGAGATGGAAAAGAATAATCAACAACATGCTATTAAAAACCTGACTGCAATGCTGGCCGGGGAAGAGAAAGAGCGTACCCGTCTTGCTCGCGACCTGCATGATGGATTAGGAGGTTTGCTGTCAAGTACCAAATTGGGATTATCAGCCATAAATAAAAATGTATTGGAGCAGGAATCCATGAAAGAAGGAATCGATCGAAGTATTGATTTGCTGGACGGGGCTGTAGATGAACTTCGCCGGCTTGCACATAATCTTATGCCAGATTTAATTGTAAAATATGGTTTGAAAGAAACTTTAAGAGACTATGCAAACCGAATGAGTCAATCGACATGTCAAGTAGAATGTGAATTTTTACAATTTGAATCAACCTTAAGCACGGAACAGGAAATTTCTTTGTACAGAATTATTCAAGAATTGGTGAATAACGCGTTGAAACATGCTAATGCGGCCAACATTTTAATACAGCTTTCTTCACATAATAAACGTTTACATATTACTATTGAAGATGATGGCAAGGGTTTTGATATGGAAAGTGTCGATTTGCAGCACTCTGCGGGAATGCATAATGTGCGGTCAAGACTTTCGTTTCTACACGGGGAAATGAAGGTTATGTCGGAGAATGGAGCGGGTACAACCATAGAATTGGAATTACCTATGATTTAACTTTTTGGAAAAATGATAAAAATAGCGATTACAGACGATCACCCTTTGCTACTTGAGGGATTGAAAAACATTATAAATGCGCATGAAGATTTTGAAGTTGTGGGCATGTATTCCAGCGCCACTGAACTGTTCCATCGTATTCCTGCTGATATGCCATTGGTATTGCTGCTCGATATCAATCTGCCGGATGCTAACGGTATTGATTTGGTTAAAGGTCTAAAGGAAAGCAATAAGGATTTGAAAATTATTGCGTTTAGTGTACATAATGAATTTGCAGTGATTAACAGCATTTTAAATGAGGGTGCCAATGCCTATCTACAGAAAAATGCAAATGGTGATGAAATAATTGCTGCCATTTCCGCTGTTCTTGTCGGCAAAAGGTATCTCTGTGAGAAAACGCAGGCGATCCTGAACAAGAAGGTGGAAATGGGGCTTAAGCAGGTGCCAAAATTGACACGTCGCGAGAAAGAGGTGCTTACTTTCGTGGCGCAAGGAATGACAACAAATCAAATTGCCGATTCATTGTTTATCAGTTCACATACGGTAGAGAGCCATCGCAAAAATCTAATGGAAAAATTTCAAACCAAAAGTGTTACTGCGGCAGTAAAATCGGCTATAGAATACGGATTAATTCGGGAAGCCTAATTAGACTCCCCAATTCCCTGATTTCAGGGATGAAAAGATCCCCAGGCATTTGATACTTTTGCTATTATTGATTTTAAAATAGAAGGTATCAAGTGCATTGCTGAAACCTAGTTTTTACGCTCTTTTCAGAGAAGGTATTGTTTCAGCCTTTGATTCATTGATCTATTTTAAATCGAATAGGTTTCAGAACAAAATTTCAAATCTAGGATTTTCTTAAGGAGCTCAATACTGCGGAATCTAATTTCTTAGTTGAGGGGTCTGTCAGATAGTTCTTTACGAGATAAACTACCAAAAATTACTGATTCAATTGTTATGATTAAAAAAATAATGCTTTGGACGATAGCTGTCCTCGTACTGTTGGCGATTGTCGCCTGGGGCGGATATATACTACGACAGCAAGAATCCTATAAATCATTGGTCCATAAAAAAAGTAAGGCTTTGTTGACCATATCATTGGATGATATCCTGCTGAATCAGTTTTTTAATAAATGGCAGTCAGCGCCGAAAGAGGGACAGGATTTTGGCAAAAAACTAAGTAAACTCAAAGATAATGGTATTGATATAAAAGCGAATGTATTTCTTTTTGCTTTGGAACCGCATCCAAAAAACTTTTATGCTTTTTTTCAGCTAAAAAATAAACAACAATTTTTGACCTTTCTAAAGGATGTATTACAGGTTGGTGCGGTGGAAAGTAATCTCGCCCCTGATGTGAGCTATGCCTATCATCAACCGAGTAAAATCGCCTTTATCTGGAAAGGGGATGATCTGCTGCTAGGTCTAGGCTTTGATCTTGATACAAAGAAGGAAGAAATGCTTCAGCTAATTCAATCAAAAGAGGACCGGGTTACCATAGAACAATTTATCAACCGTCCAAGCACGTTGACCGGAAAATCACTGCGTTATAGCAATATTTCAACAGATAATTTTATCGAACTTGATTTGAAAGGAGACCATGTCGAAGTATCCGGCGAATTTTTCTCAACAGATTGGAATTTTCCAAAGGAATATCTTGTGAGAGAACTCGCTTCCGCAAAATACATTGGTAAAGCTTGGATCAATATACCCAATAGTCAATTTAAAAATCAGCTAAAACAACTACTTAGTGAACTCCCTTTAGCCGCCGATTCTATTATAACACATTTGGATGGAAATTACGTCGATATTGAAATTTTGAAAAATAAGGTCATTCAAACAGATACCATTATAAATTATGCGGTTGATGAAAATTTTGAAACGATCGAAGAGAAAACACCGTACGAAACGAAAGTTCCGGATGTAAGAATAGCCATGCGTGGAGATAGCGACATGAGTAGATTCCTCCCCAATAAATTATTTTATCACTGGTTTCAAAAACAAGATAAGGGATTTAGTTTGCTGTCCACATCAAAGGATATTGATAAACTTAACGTAGCTTACAATAAGACGGTTGAACTATCCCATGTGGCAGTTCATTTGGCGGATTGGCCAAATGAGGCTAAAATATCACCGATTCTATTATTGAAAACGATCGCGTCAGACATTACGCTGAGCCTTAAAGTTGCAGACCACAATCGCTTGGTTCTCCAGGGAACAATAGGAGACTACTCGCATTAAAACGCGTTAACGACAAACATTCTTAGCTTCTCAATGGTTTGTTTTGGAGTACAAAGTACAAGAACATGGATAAACGAACTAAAAGTAGAAGTAAGGTGAAAACCTATTGGCGAATTTTAAAGAGTACGGTGGCTGGATTTTTGAATGAGGATTCGATGAAATATAGTGCTTCATTATCTTATTATACTGTTTTCTCTATTGGTCCTATATTGGTTTTAATGATTGCCTTAGCTGGAATTTTTTATGGTGAGGATGCGATTGAAGGGAAAGTATTCCTGGAACTCCGCGGTTTGGTGGGAAGCAATGCTGCAAAACAGATTCAAGAAGTTATTCAGAATTTGCAGCTTTCGGGAAAATCAAACCTGGCGTTGCTTATCAGTAGCATTACATTGGTTTTAGGAGCAACGACGGTTTTTGGGGATATACAGAATTCGATTAACAAAATTTGGCACGTAAGGGCAAAGCCGAAAAAAGGCTGGTTAAAATTGATTCAGGATAGATTGTTATCTTCGTCTTTGGTGATTGGATTGGGCTTTTTATTAGTCGTTACACTCATCGTAAATGGTGTAATATTGGCGTTGACAGATCAGCTACAGCATTATTTCCCGGACGTGACCGTAATGTTAATGGATGGGATTAACTTTGCATTGTCTTTTGGAATTATATTCTTGTTATTTAGTGTCATATTTAAAGCACTTCCGGATGTAAATATTCACTGGCGGACCGTACGGGCGGGTGCCTTATTTACGTCAATTTTATTTGTATTGGGACGTTATTTAATTGGAGTCTATCTGGAGCATTCTGCAACCCAAGATACCTATGGTGCGGCAGGTTCATTTGTGTTGATCTTACTTTGGGTCTACTACACAGCAGCTATTTTATATTTTGGTGCGATCTATACAAGGGAGTACGCCACTGTCATGGGCATCCCTATTGAACCCTCGCAATATGCCGTGCATGTTGAAACGCAGGAAATTGAGCGTAATGTAACCGAAATACCTCCGGCCCCGTTAACACAAGAGGAGCAGACGATTACCGAAGAGGATACTACGATCCCCAAGAAAGCATAAACATTAGATTTACTGAATTCTTACCACCAAATTCTGTAAATTTGATGGTAAGATCGATCTATTGTTTATGAACAAATTACAATCATTACGTGAGAAACTCAATTTAACACAAGAGGAACTAGCGCAAAAATCAAATATTTCAGTAAGAACAATTCAGCGGATTGAAGCGGGGCAGTCGCCAAAGGGTTACACCCTTCGCGCACTTGCACAGGCATTGAATGTGGAGGAATCGGAGTTTTCTGCGTATGATATACCTCTTGAGTCAGAAAACTTGAGATGGATCAAGATTATCAACCTGTCTTCCTTACCCTTTTCTATATTGCCACCATTAAATATTTTGGTACCTGTCGCAATTATGCTCTTCAAAAAACAGCATTCATATAAAGTTCGCCAGTTAATCTCAATTCAAATCGTATCGACTTTAATTGCTGTTTTACTGATGCTTATTATTTTTATACTGAACGATTGGGTAGGTATTAAAAGCAATGTGAAATTGCTTATTCCGTTATGTTGGATACTTATGAATATAATCATTATACTGCGAAATGCGATTGGATTAAATAAAGCTGGGCATGCACGTATTTTGCCCGATATAAGTATATTATAGGTGCTTTTATACAATTGTCGGCTAGCTTTCGGGACATTGTCGGGCTGTAAAGGGTATTCTTCGTCTGGTATTTTTTTTCTTTGATCTTCAAAAAAATGCAAAATTATGAAAACAGACAATCAAAAGAAGAAACGCCATATTGCCTTGGCTACCTTTGCTATTATTCTTTCTTTTTTTACGATGACGAACGTCTTTCCGCAAGCTAAGATTCCTTTGATCAAAGCTTCATCTGAGAAAGCCGGTATTACAGATGGCGCCTATTGCCATGTTGACTGGAAATTAGATCCCAAGGCAGATCCCGACGTCTATTTCGTAAATATTCCAACAAAAGAAAGTACAGTTGTTTTTAAAACAGATCAGGAGGAATTGACTGTGATGACTAAACCCGGGTCGATGTATGATTTCATAGTACTATTGAATGGAACGGATTCTTGTCACGTTCGTATAAGCGCTCAATTACCGCCGGATCTACCCACAATGGATAATAGTAATTTATTTCCGATGCGGATACCGTTTCGTCTTATTGGCTCACGGATTTTCCTGAACGGTACAATTAACAAAAAAGACGTTACGATACAGTTTGATTTAGGAGCTGGAACTGGCGTTGTTAATAGAAATAACGCAAAGCAGCTGGATTTATCATTTTCATCGTTTACGACAGTTGCGAATACCGACGGGCTTAATAACGAGCGGACAAGTCTGGGCAATGAATTGCATATTGGGCCGATTGTTTGGAAAAACGTGTCAGTGACTGAGGTCGGTAATATGAAGCCTTTTGAAGATCTTATTATTGGCAACAGTTTCTTTCGAAATCACATTATTGAAATCGATTATGATAAAATGGAATTGGTAATTCATCGCGATCTCCCCACTAAAGCAAAGAAGTATACAAAGCTTCCAGTATACTATGAGCAAAACCGACCCAAGTTTAAAGCTGCTTTTAGACATAACCAACAAGACTACGATTTTTGGTTCCTTTTTGATACAGGTCGTGATGGTACGATGCTGTTAGGGGAAGATTTTACCGGTATAGATCATAATTGGACCGATCTAACGCCGCTTACCATGATCAGTAACCGTAAGATTATCCGTTTGGATGCTTCAATAGCTGGTGTGGAGTTTAAAGATATTGTGACGAATGCCGCTGATCCGGCCAAGCCCAATGGCAGACCAAGCCTGTTCGGAAATCAGATTCTGAACCATTTTAATGTCATTTTGGATAATCAGGAAGGATTTCTTTATCTGAAACCAAACAGCAGGATCAAGGAACCTTATTCAAACTATGAGGGCTATTTGAAACAGATGTCTCAGTCAATGCAGAAAAATTAAAGTGAGCAGCCAATGCCGTTTGTTCAGGGAGCAAATGACATTGGCTACTTATGGTAAGTATGTATCTAACGAATAAAATCGGTCCATTTCTGTTCGGATTTTCCCGAGGCAATTACAGTTTCTAGAAACTTCATGCCACGCAGACCATCAGCTACAGTTGGAAAATCAGTATCTTCTTCTCGCGGCTCTATACCTTGCATTGATGCCAATAGTGTGGCTGCAAAATTTCTATAAATATTAGCAAATGCTTCGATATATCCTTCGGGGTGACCGGCCGGTAGACGAATGTTATGTTTGGCGATTGGTGAAAGGTACTGCTGACCTGCACGAAATAGCTGGATTGGCGCATCGAGCTGTTTAAAGATGAGTGTATTTGCATCCTGCTGGTTCCATTCCAATCCCCCAAGTTCACCATATACTCTAATTTTTAACGCATTTTCTTCTCCTGCAGCAACTTGGGATGCCGATAGTACGCCGGTGGCTCCATTCTCAAATCCAAGTAATATGTTGCCGTCATCTTCAAGTTTTCTTCCGGTCACAAATGTTTGAAGATCGGCACACATTTTAGTGATTTTTAAACCGGAGATATATTCCGCTAGGTGGGCAGCATGTGTCCCAATATCGCCCATACAACCACTTTTTCCGCTCTTTTCCGGATCTGTCCGCCAGAAGGCCAGAGAAGGACTATTTTCGATCATCTTACTTAGCCATCCCTGCGGATACTCGACCATAATTTTTCTAATCGAACCTAATTGGCCCTCTTTGACAAGATGACGGGCTTGTTTCACCATCGGATAGGCAGAGTAGGTGTATGTGACACAGAGTATTAGTCCAGTTTCCGCTACTTTTTGTTGGAGCAATTCGGCCTGTTCTGTTGTCAGAGTCATCGGCTTTTCAAGCACGACATGGAAGCCATGTTCCAGCGCCATCATTGCTGGGTCGAAATGAGCAAAATTGGGCGTGACGATACTCACAAAGTTCATGCGATCATCCGCCGGACGTTTACTTTCCTCGACAATCATTTCCCGATAACTTCCATAGCTCCTTTCCTCTGGAAGCCCTAAAAGCGCAGCGGATTCTTTTGCGACAAGTGGATCAGTACTCAGTGCTCCGCAACATAATTTAATCTGACCGTCAATTCCAGCAGCCATGCGATGTACAGCCCCTATAAATGCATTTTTTCCACCGCCGATCATGCCCATTTTTAGTTTTGTATTGCGCATAAAGTTGATTTTTTAATGAGGATATCTTTGGTATTTACAAACCCAATAGTTTGCGGTTAAGGCTATCATTGGTTTCGACGGCAGCAAAATTATCGAACGCCTTATCAGTAACACGGATAATATAGTCTTTAATATGCAGCGCGCCTTCCCGTGCACCATCTTCAGCATTTTTGAATGCACATTCCCATTCCAGTACTGCCCAGCCTTGATAATCATATTGTGTGAGTTTGGTAAATATGGATTTGAAATCCACTTGTCCATCACCAATTGATCTAAAACGACCTGCTCTTGACTGCCAGCTCTGGAAGCCACCATAGACGCCCTGACGACCAGAAGGATTGAATTCAGCATCTTTAACATGGAACATTTTAATTCGTTTATGGTAAATGTCGATGAATTGAAGATAGTCAAGACATTGAAGGACAAAATGGGAGGGATCATAGAGAATGTTTGCCCGATTGTGATAATTTACATTTTCGAGAAATAAGTCAAAAGTAGCACCGTCATGGAGATCTTCTCCAGGGTGTAATTCATAGCATAGGTCGACATCATACAAGTCACATTCATCAAGAATGGGTAACCATAATTTTGCAAGCTCAGCAAAACCTGTTTCGATCAACTTCGCGGGTCTTTGTGGCCAAGGGTATATAAATGGCCATAGAAAGGCTCCACTAAAGGTCGCCAGCGCTTTAAGCCCGAGATTGTGGGAAGCTCGTACGGCATATTTTAATTGCTGGATCGCCCACTGTTGTCGTGCTTGAGGATTACCATGTAAATGCTGTGGTGCAAAGGCATCAAATAGATCATCGAAACTTGGATTTACAGCCACTAATTGCCCTTGGAGATGGGTTGAAAGTTCGGTAATTTCCAATCCGAAAGACTGTACTTTCGCTTTTAGATCAAGTGCATAGCTTTTATCGAGCGCTGCTTTTTCTAGATCGATAAAACGGGCATCCAAGGTGGGCAGTTGTATACCCTTATAGCCAAGTGCTGCAGCCCACTGGCAGATAGAGTCCAAGGAGTTAAATGGCGCTTCATCACCGATAAACTGCGCGAGGAAGATGGCAGGGCCTTTAATTGTTGTCATATGTATTGCGTTTAGAAAAAGACTACGTTATGTACAAAACAGATCCATATTCCAATACGTTTAAAGAAATGGCTGCGTCTGTCGTTTATACTATTATAATTTGGTTATCTAAGCTACCTGCTTGTTTAATACAATATTACAAAAATTTGCAACCGGTTGCAATAAAATCAAAAAAAAACCTTAAACTTGTCTAGACGATCCATTCTTACGCTTTCCAAATGATATAAGAATGTCTCGTCTAAACAAGTAAAGCTGTCAGGCACCAGTGTGGCGCTTGATTGTGGAGAAGACTTGATTTGAGCGGGAAATTTCCCCTCGAGTAATAACCCAATAAACCAATTATAAATAAATGGCAAATAATGTTTATGATGCAATTGTCATCGGGTCTGGGATCACAGGTGGCTGGGCAGCCAAGGAGCTAACAGAGCGTGGACTTAAAACCATAATGTTAGAAAGAGGACGCAATATTGAGCATATCAAAGATTACCCATCACCCAATAAAGATCCATGGGATTTTCCGCATCGGGGCCGGGTGCCATTGGATCGCGCCCAGCACTACCTACCTTTTGGAATTAAAAATCAATGGATGAATGAAGGGAACATCGACTTTTGGACTAATGAGACAGAGAGTCCGTATAAGGAGATAAAACCCTTTAATTGGTTCCGGGGTTATCACGTTGGCGGGCGTTCGCTTATGTGGGGACGGCAGAGTTATCGTTGGTCGGATGTTGATTTTGAAGCAAATAGCAGAGACGGACATGGCATTGACTGGCCCGTACGTTATAAAGATATAGCACCTTGGTATAGTCACGTTGAAAAATTTGCCGGTATTTCGGGTAATAGAGACGGTATAGCGGTGTTGCCTGATGGCGAATTTATGCCACCCATGGAATGAATATCGTGGAAAAAGACCTTGCCGCACGCTTAAAATCGCATTATCAGGGAAAACGACATTTTATAATTGGCCGGGTAGCCAACATAACAGTGCCCCACCATGGCCGTGTTAATTGCCAATACCAAAATAAATGTTGGTTGGGTTGCAATTTCGGCGCTTACTTTAGCACACAATCTGCAACATTGCCCGCAGCAGTGAAGACAGGGAACCTTACCTTACGGCCATTTTCAATTGTAAAGAGTATTATTTACGATCGTGATACCCAGAAAGCTAAAGGAGTAGAAATTGTTGATGCGGAGACGAATCAAACCTATGAGTATTTTGCTAAAATCGTCTTTGTATGTGCTTCAACGTTAAATTCCACCTGGGTATTAATGAATTCCGCTACCAATGTATGGGAGGGTGGGCTTGGAAGCAGTAGTGGTGAACTGGGACATAACCTAATGGATCACATGTTAAATAGTGGGGCTGGGGGAAGAGTAGAGGGATTTGTGGATAAATATATTTTTGGACGACGGGCCAATGGATTATATGTGCCCCGATTTGCCAATATTGCCGGCGATACCAAGAGGAGAGATTACGTCCGTGGTTTTGGCTATCAGGGTGGGGCTTCGAGGGGACAATGGTCGGGTAAGGTCGATAATAAGAGCGTGGGCGGCGCTTGGAAAGATGCTATCGCCGAGCCGGGCAGCTGGGGAGTGGGTTTCAGCGCGTTTGGTGAAATACTCCCATATCACGAAAATAAAGTCCTATTGGATTCATCGGTAAAAGATAAATGGGGACTTCCCGTATTGGCAATAGACGCAGAGATTAAGGATAACGAGCGGAAAATAAGGGTTGATGCAAGCAATGAAATGAAGGAAATGTTAGAATCTATCGGTGTCAAAGACGTAACAACCTACGATAACGGGTTTAGTATGGGACAGGGAATTCATGAAATGGGAACAGCACGAATGGGAAATGATCCGAAAACCTCGGTATTAAACAAATTTAACCAAGTATGGGATGCTAAAAATGTTTTTGGGACAGATGGGGCCTTTATGACTTCTTCTTCCTGTGTGAATCCATCGCTTACCTATATGGCATTTACAGCTAGGGCAGTAGATTTTGCTGTAAATGAATTAAAAAAAGGGAATCTTTAATTATTTTATGATGTAATAGTTATGAATAGACGAGAAGCAATACAACGTGTAGCCATGCTCATGGGCGGAACAGTTATTGGTGCTTCATTATTTTTGGAAGGATGCCAAAGGTCTGCTTCGAAAGATATAGAAATGCTCTTTGATTCAAAATCAATCGATTTTTTGGGTGATCTCGCTGAGGCCATTCTTCCTAAAACCACTACACCGGGGGCGAAGGAAGCTGGTGTAGGTTCTGAGATTCCCGTTCTGGTGCGAGACTGCTATAAACCTGAAGAACAGCAGGTCTTTCTGGCTGGAACAGCCGGAATTGACGAACGTGCCAAGAAAGAATTTGGACGCAATTTTCAGCAACTCGAAAAGAAAGACCAAACGGCCTTTGTCGATATTTTGGACAAGGAAGCGCAGGATTATGACGAAAAGAAATCCGCTAACGATCTACCTCATTTTTTCACACTGTTTAAACAGCTTACTCTCCTTACATTTTTTAGCTCAAAATTGGGAGCCACGGAAGTATTCCGTTATGTGAAAATCCCAGGGAAATATGACCATGCCTGGGCAACCTAGCTAAAAATCGTATAAATTTAATATTGACCCCTTGTCCTTAATTGGCAGCGGGGTCAATTAAAGAGGTTGTCAAGCCTATGAACTTTAACAAATTTTTGCTATCGAAAAGTAGAGTGGTAAAATGTGTCCCTGTTTTCATCGTCAGTCTGGTACCGCCCGGAAACGAGCTTCCCGCATCAAGTTTTTGCTTTTTGACATGGTGTTGGCTGAATTTTGAAAGAGCCTCTTTAACTGTTGTTTTATTGATCGCCAGATCAAAAGGTAATCCTTCGACAATCAAAAACTTGTCTTCTGGTATATCAAAAAATAGTTCATTGACGGATTTATCAGCCCCATAATTGCTATAAAGTTCTAAACCGGATTTTGTGATCCATTTTGCATACTTTTCTTCGTTGGCATCTTCATAGAATTCTGTTTTCACATTCAATGTAGCAGCAATTTTATCCACTGTCTGTGGAAATACAAATTCACTGTTTTTATTTAACAATGATTTTAAGTCGGCTTTATTCTGTGCGAAAGTCGTTGCCGCAAAAAGGAAAAGACCTATATTTAATGTTAGTGCTTTTATCTTCATCGTATCTTTGTTATATCTTTGGCAATTGTTTTTATCTGTAAGATTAAAATTAATCAAATACATAAAAAAATACAATAGTGCTTTATACGTGTTTATTAATCAGTACTGGAATGATGGTAAGGTTGTTGTAGTTGTTGGACCTATCTATCGCGTTGAAATTAGTTGATCAAATATCGTTATGCCGAAAACAATTTGAAGTATTGGACAGTTACAATTTAAATTGTACTTTCATAGCGTTTTTAATAAAGGAAGATATTTACTTTTTATGATCACAACCAAGTATTTCAACTATCGACAAATATTTAATTTAGCGGGCGCACATTTAATATGGCTGACGCTTTGGTGTTCTTTGGTGGCGGTCATTTATTATTTTTTCAATTGGCAGTGGATGATAATTCCGTGGGTGCCATTGGCATTAATCGGAACGGCCGAATCTTTTTACGTTGGTTTTAAAAATAATCAAGCCTATGACAGGCTTTGGGAAGCCCGAAAAATCTGGGGTGGAATTGTCAATTCAAGTCGTTCGTTCACGGCTATGTTATATGCTTTTGATACCCAAGACGGTGATCATACCGATTTGGAGGAACGGAGGAAAAGAATCGCCTATCGTCACATTGCCTGGCTCTATACTTTTCGTGAGCAGTTGTTGGTCCCGACAGAGTGGGAGCATATCAGCATGAAAAAACATTTTGGTTCAATGAATGTGAAGCGGAACAGGTTGATAAAGGCTGGCTTTCCAGATTATAGTAGAACTTCGATTTTTTTGCGTAAATATCTTTCTGCGGAGGAGTTTAAGTTGCAGAGTGAATATAAAAATTTTGCGACTTATTTGATTTCTAAACAAGCAAAAGAAGTGAATGCGTTGAAAAATGATCAGATTATTTCGGATTTTAACCAAACGCAACTGCAGAATTGCCTGAATCAATTTTACGATTATCAAGGACAGGCAGAAAGGATCAAAAAATTTCCATCACCTAGGCAGTTTGCCAGTACAGCCTTTGTCTTCAATGTTATTTTAATCATTCTACTTCCTTTGGGCCTCGTGAATGAATTTGCGAAATTAGGGGACTGGGGTATCTGGACCAGTATTCCTTTTTGTGTGGTCATAGGATGGATTTATATTGTGATGGAATTGGTCGGCGATTATACCGAAAATCCTTTTGGAGGTCTGATGTTTGATGTACCGATGCTTTCCATTTGTAGGACCATTGAAATTGATTTATTGCAGATGGTGGGAGATGAGGATCTTCCGGAAGCTATTGCATCGAAAAACGGTGTGTTGGTTTAGAACTTCTTACAGATCTATTACCAATGTATTTTTTACCTCAGCGATCATAAAGGAACTGTGGGTGCTTGCAATGTGCTGTAAGCTAGTTAGTTTTGTTAACATGAAGCTGCGATAGTCTGCCATGTCCTTGACACAAATCTTGAGGATATAGTCGTAGTCGCCACTCACGTGAAAACACTCGGTTACCTCTTGAAGGTTCATGACCTCTTTTTCAAACTGTAAAATATACTCCTTTTTGTGCTGTGTTAATTTTACGTGGCATAATACGAGGAAATCTTTTGCTATCTTCTTTTTATCCAGTATGGCGACATAGCCTGCGATAATTCCCGTATTTTCGAGCTTGCGGACTCTCTCATAGACTGCTGTCACGGACAAGTTCAGCTTGTAGGACAGTTCTTTGGTCGTTTGTTTCGCATCTTCTTGGAGAAAACGCAATAACTTAAGGTCAATTTCGTCAAAGTGCATAGATTATTTTTTTGTGTTTGGTATCAGTTTTTAAAGTGTTCAGATGTTTTAACTAATTATTGTTGATATAATAGATTTATATTCTAATATAGATAAAAATACTTGTGATATAATCTAAAATATCTCAATTTTAAAGATAAAAGTATGGATAATTTTAATGCAGCAAATGAAATTCAAGATTTGCAATACTTTGGAGAGTTTGGAGGTGTGAATCCGTCAATTTCAGACAGCTCTACCTATACCTTTCTTTCCGCTAAAAAAATGTTCGACACATTTGAAGGGAATGCAGAAGGCTGTTATCTCTATTCAAGACATTCCTCGCCAATGAATTTGTATTTGGCGCAAGCTTTAGCAAAAATGGAGAATACCGCTGCGGCCAATGTAACATCTTCGGGTATGGGAGCGATCACAACAGTTCTTTTACAGTTATGTAAAAGCGGCGACCATATTATTTCCAGTAGGACGATCTACGGTGGAACTTATGCCTTTCTCAAAAATTTTCTCCCACCTTTCCAGATTGAGACAACATTTTTGGATATTAATGATGCCCACGAAATCGAAAGATCGATAAGACCTAATACAAAGGTGCTGTATTGCGAAAGCGTGAGCAACCCTTTATTGCATGTGGCTGACTTAAGAAAACTTTCAGCCATCTGTAAAAAACACAAGCTAAAACTGATTGTCGACAATACGTTTTCTCCGTTGTCTATATCGCCGATACTTTTGGGAGCAGACATTGTCATCCATAGTCTAACGAAATTTATCAATGGCAGTAGTGATACAGTAGGTGGGGTTTATTGTGGAAGTCAGGAGTTTATTAATGAAACGAAAAATGTGAACACAGGGACTTGTATGTTATTGGGACCGACGATGGACAGCTTACGTTCGGCGAGTATATTGAAGAATTTGAGAACACTTCATATACGGATGAGACAACATAGCTATAACGCGATGTATCTTGCAGAACGGTTTGAGAAAGATGGACTAAAGGTATCTTATCCGGGCTTACATTCGCATCGAGATCATGAATTAATGAAAAGTATGATGCATGAGACCTATGGTTTTGGAGGCTTAATGACAGTTGATGTGGAAACCACTGAAAAAGCCAATGAATTAATGGAACTGATGCAGGCTGAAAATTTAGGGTATTTAGCCGTCAGCCTAGGATTCTATAAGACGCTATTCTCCTGTTCAGGTAGTTCTACGTCATCAGAAATTCCTGAAGAAGAGCGCTTAAAGATGGGTATTTCCGATGGATTGATCAGGTTTTCCATTGGCCTAGATCAAGACATTGAGCGCACTTATCAAAAAATGAGAGCATGCATGCAAAAGATTGGGATTTTGGAGTAATAAGCAGTATCTCGGTTGGGTTCATTTATGGGATAATCAGACATCTTGACATGTTTTGGAGGAAACTATGGATAGTTTTCTGATTGATTGGAGTGCAAAAAGTTTCAATTGTCACATAGACATCACTATTTACGATGATAGGGGCTGTAATAGCTCAAAAATCTCTTTTGGCATATCATTAGCAATTTAAAATCAATATTTTAGTTAATATGGCAAAGAGACTTTTACTGATATTATTCTTATTTGTTTTGGGTGATATCTATTTTTTTCAGGCTTTCAGTACGGTTATTCGTGGTTCGATTTGGCAGAACATGTATTGGGGGATTGATATCCTGTTGTTTTTTGGTGTTTTTACATTAATTTTTTTGCGGAGAGCGGGTTATGATGTCCAGGAGACAGCAACAAGTCTGATTACAGCATTTTTAATTGTTTTCATACCAAAATTGCTTGCTGTTCCCTTTTTATTTGTTGAAGATCTGATGCGTATTTTTCGTTCCTTTCCTCCACGTAGTATATTTTTGAGTGAGATTGTATTGTTTTTGGCGGGGGCCATGTTATTGGTTTTTTTTTTCGGTTTAACGAAAGGTCGTTATTTTTATAAAGTGAGAGAGGAAGTATTGAGTTTTCCTGATCTACCTACGGCGTTTGACGGTTTTAAAATTACGCAGCTATCGGATATTCATTCTGGTAGTTTATCTGATTTCAAAAGGGTACGTAAAGGTATCGAATTGGCAAATGCACAAAACAGTGATCTGGTATTGTTTACGGGCGATCTAGTCAATAATAAAGCTTCCGAAATGGAACCCTGGGTTTCGGACTTCAACCGATTAGAAGCTCCTTCGGGCAAGTTTTCAGTCCTTGGAAATCACGATTATGGGGACTATGTGCAATGGGAAAGTGTTGAATCAAAAGCCTTAAATTTGAATAGGCTTAAGGAAATTCATCATGAAATGGGATTTAAATTGCTGCTAAATGAATCGATAGCGATAGAAAAGCAAGGTGAGCGTATTTCGTTAATTGGAGTTGAGAATTGGGGGAAAGGAGGGTTTCATCAATATGGTGATCTTGCTAAAGCAACCCTTGGATTGGAAGCGGATACCTTCAAAATTTTGATGTCTCATGATCCTTCACATTGGGATCATGTTACTTTGGACTATGACCAACATGTCCATCTGACGCTGGCAGGACATACGCATGGTATGCAGTTTGGGATAGAACTATTTGGGTTAAAATGGAGTCCAATTCAATATTTTTATAAACAGTGGGCCGGACTCTATCAAAAACAAGGAAAATATCTTTATGTCAACCGCGGTTTTGGTTTTCACGGCCTAAAAGGTCGGATAGGTGTTTGGCCTGAAATTACGGTTATTACATTACGGAAAAGCGTTGTCTGATATTTTGGTATGAGAAACAACGCTCATCTGTTCTATCAATCGATAAGATTCATTTCCTTTAATCGGCTAAAGATAATCTGATCTACGGCAGAAGTCCTATGTTTGTCCTTATAGGTTAACCATTCAAATGTCTCGATTTCATTCGCTGGATGCAATACTCCTTCGAAATCAGAAAAGTAGCAGGTCATTCTTACGAGCGTATCTTGATTTCGTCCATCGGCGATTGCTTCAAAGGTGCCCAAAAGGCGCATTGATTCTTCGGGATGTGCACAGAAAGCTCCTCCAGTATTTCTCTTTTTAAACAGGTAATATCGGATTCATTATTCTCTCGTTTACCACCAGGAAAGTAAAATTTTGTTTTAGTCTTGGAACGTGTGCTCAGTATTTTCCTGTCTTTAATGTTAATTAAAGCAACTTTGTCTATTATTTTATGCTGCATATTGCAAAACTAGCCATTGAGAATGAAAAATCAGATAGCATGGTGGAATACTGCTTGAAATTTTATTCAAATTGGAGTATTTAAAGGAAGATGAACCTTTATATTTCTGATGTTAGTATCTTAACAATTTCATTGAAGCCTCTTTGTTTTGCGTGTTGCAAAGGGCTTGTGCCATTGAAATCTGGAATATCCAATTTTGCCCCAGCATCTTTTAGAATCTGAATAATTTCCTGATATTTTTTGCTTCCGTCACCGAGTACAATGGCTTCCATCATAGCAGTCCATCCTAAACGATTGACATGATCCAAAGGGAAATTTTTGGTATTGGCCAATAATCTTACCGTTTCTACATATCCACGTTCGCATGCCGGGATTAAAGCTGTGCCGTTATATCGATTAAATAGATCGAAGCGAGGGCCGTGATCTAAGAAAAGTTTGACGAGTTCAACTTGCCCACTTGCACCTGCGTATAAAAATGGGCTATCCATATTGTCGGCCTGAAGGTTGACATCGGCACCATACTCTACCAATAATTTGGCCATTTCAATATTTCCATTGTTTGTCGCGATAAGTAGAATAGAACGTTTATTCGTATCTTCGCTATTTACGTTGGCATTATTCTCGAGCGCTTTTTTCACTCCCTCTAAGTCATTTTTGGTGACCAATTTAATAATTTCTTCCTGGGACGAATTTTCGGTATATGAGTTTTCTGTTAATGCCGATCGGCACGAATTTGTTATGCTCATCATTATCAGGAGTATTAAAGTTGTTTTCATCATTTTATTGTGCTATAATTTTTTCGATAAAGCCGAAGAAGCTTCGATGTTTTATACAAAAATAGTAGCTAAGGCTGTTTTTACAATGTGGTTTTCATTCCATCTGTTGGACAATTTATTACTACAGTGTATTTTAAGTGTCGTTCTCATTGGTCTCATGCTGGCTGAAAGTACATTCGTGGTAGTTTCACCTTATGTATACTGTTGAGCAAAAGTCGGCGCTGTGATAAATTGTTCAAATATCGAGATGTATTCTGCAAAAGATCAGGGAGAATCATTGCGACCTTTGTTCTGGTGATACTGAATAATAAATGTGGAAAAATAATACCGTTTCTATTGTCCAGTAAATTTTAGAGAACAAGAAAAAGAATATTATCAAAATAAATATGAAAGCTAAAACATATATTTTAAAAAACGTACGGCTTGAGACAGGATTCGAGTTTGATGGAAAGGAAGTTATAAGCACAAATACGGCTTTATTCTGTGTTGAAGTTGAAGAGGGTAAGATCAAAGGAATCAAACCAAATACTGCAAATGCTAATGCGATCGATGCAAAAGGACACTTGATGTTGCCGGCTTTTAAGGATATGCATGCCCATTTGGATAAAATGTTGTTTGGTCTGCCATGGGAAGCTGTATCGCCAACACGGCATACCGTAAAAGATATGATCGCGTATGAGCAGAAGATGATCCCAGAATGGTTAAGCACCTCAGTCGAAAGAACGGGCAAAAGGCTGCGTTTTCTGCAGGCATACGGAACTGATTTTATTCGTTCACATTTCAATGTCGATCCAACATCTGGACTAAAATCGTTAACAAATTTGGAAAAGGCACTGGCATCGAAAAAAGACACGGTAGAAGCGGAGCTGGTTGCTTTTCCACAGCATGGCCTTTATTATACAGATACTTTACCCATTTTGAAGGATGTTGCAAAACTGGATGCTGTTAGTTTCATAGGTGGAGTAGATCCGTACTCTTTGGACGGAAGTATCGAAAAAAGTATGGACCAGATTACGCAGTTGGCGCTTGATAACAATAAGGGCATTGACATACACCTCCATGAAATGGGAGAAAGTGGTATGAAGACAATCGAGTTTTTGATCGACCGTACATTGGAAAACCCTCAATTAAAAGGGAAAGCTTTTGTTAGCCATGCTTTTGCACTTAGTCATCTCACAAATGTAGAAGCCGAAAAAATTGCGGCACGTCTCGCAGAGGCGGGTGTAGGAATCGTGTCCTCTGTGCCCTTTGGCAATATGATTATGCCTATTCCGACACTTCGGAAATATGGTGTGAAGGTTTTGATTGGAAATGACAATATTCAGGATCACTGGAATACGTTTGGTTCGGGAAACATGCTCCTGAAAGCGAATCTAATTGCTGAGCTGTATGGCTATGGAACAGAATTCGGCTTATCCAGAACACTCGCTTTCGCCACACGTTACAAATTGCCTTTGGATAATAATGGAAATCAACAATGGCCGAAAGTGGGCGATGAAGCCAGCATGGTGTTTGTTGAGGCAAGTTGTTCTGCTGAAGCAGTTTCTCGGATTTCACCGGTGACTTCATTGATCCACAAAGGCAATATTGTGTTCTAAAGTACGCCACTATCGGATAATAATTGCGTTCCGAACGCTAACTGCCTTCGGGATTCCAGCAATGTGTCGTTTCCTAAATGCCCAACCAATTGTACGTTATTGCGTGGAGAAATATTGAATTTAAGAGAACAATTTTGTTGAAGAGCCGGTTATCCTCATAACTGGCTTTTCACGTCTAAGGCCTTGCTGTAGAACAGATGTTTTTAGGAGTGGTCATTTGTAATTGAGGCGAGAATAATGTATGTTGGATAAAAAATAATTTATACGATGGAATTTTCACCATTTAACGGGGTTGTCAAACTTTGCCTAAAAGGCATACAATTGAAAGAAAACGGTAAACACGATGAAGCCCTGTCCTTTTTTACAGAGGGTTATCGGGAGGCAAGCGATGACCATGAGAAGTTTATTGCAGCCTATTTTGTATCTCGACAGCAGAAAACGGTTTCGGATCGTTTAAAATGGCTGCACATAGCCTTAGATCACGCATTGGTAATCAGTGATGATCGGACTATCAGTGCATTGCCCGGAATGTATTTGAAGATTTGTGCCTGTTACACAAGTTTAGGAGAAGAAGCAATGGCAAGTGAATATGCAAGGTTGGCCTCTTCTTTTAAGAACATTCCCTTTGATAAGGGACCTTTTTATCACGGTACAAAAGCAGATGCACAAATCGGCGATTTATTGGTTCCAGGCTTCAATTCCAACTATCAAGCCGACTTCAAAATGAATCATATTTATTTTACAGGTATGATGAATGGGGCCGGACTTGCAGCGGTCCTGGCAAAAGGTGAGCGCAGCGAGCGGGTATTTATTGTTGAACCTACCGGTTATTATGAGCATGACCCTAATCTGACGGACCAGAAGTTTCCCGGAAATCCGACACGTTCTTATAGATCTGAGTTTCCATTAAAAATTATAGGTGAGGTTGCTGAGTGGGCAAAACCAGGTGTTCAGGAACTTGAAAAATTTCGTGATAAACTAGATCAGAATGGTGGCGAGATTATCAATTAAGAAACCAGGAGCGGTTGCTCCGGCAATCGGAATTATGTCTTACTGATAACAATCTGACTGATGACTTCAAAATCTGAAATTCGATAATCGTCGTCAAAAAATAACCCGTTGATATAACGTTGTATAGGATAGAACAGATCGGCCGGTGTATCACCGAAAAATGTTTTGAAATCGTTCGGAATAGAATACAGATAATTGTATTGCCCTTTACCCAAACTGATACCGCCGATCTTTTTGAGATAACCCGTTATCTTATGTTTAGTTTTGTTGGAGAATGCTTCTTTCGTCTCTATAAAATAATCTTCAATGTAAAAATTACGGATATCATGAAGATTAAGTATGCTGTTTGGAGCAGGTTTGATACGTCTTGAATAGGATACATCAACCAAAATACAACTGGCTTTATGCGCTTTCGAGAGATCAATAAAGTAGCCTTCATCGACCATAAGGTGTTTACTGTCTTTATATACACCGTGCAGCATTTCATTGATCTCCCGATCCGAATAATCGGATATATTAGAAGATCTTCCCAACTTTTCAAATGCGAGATCACTTTCACTCCAATTTTTTCTAATTCTATTAAGCTCGTGCTGTTGAAAAGTTTTTATTTTCTCCATATATAATTTGTCTAACCTTACTTTAGCGAGTTTAAAGATAATTTTAAAACTTTACTTTCATCAATCTTATGGCTTGCAAAGTGCAATTTGAATCAAATCTAATTTAATAGAGTCTTTGTTTAATGCTGTCGTACTGCGCTAATGCGCTATTTCTGAGGAAGAATAAGTGTAATAATTGTTGGATTTTCCGTGTCGATATAAGGTGACATCACAGCTTTAAGTAGTCCGTGTGTCAAATCATTTTGAGTAAATCGCATCGATTCTCGGCGCGATTATGTAGTGAAGGAAGAGCCACCTGTATTAACAAATGGCTCCTACGAAGTTTTTATCTTACAGCCTTAAGCACGATATCTAAGGTGAATTCATCATCGATGGCGCGATTGCCTAAGTCGGAGAAAAAGCTTGCTGAACGATACTGTATATCAAAGTCCAGTCGATTTACCTTAACTCCTATAGCTTCAGCAGAAAGTCCGTCTGCAGTTGTGGTGACTTTTGCTGGAAAGGAGATCGATTTTGTTTTATTCTTGATCGTCAGATTGCCCGTTATGATTGGATTACCTTTGCTATTATCAACTTTACTGATGACAAATTTACTGCTGGGGTAGGTCGGCACATTGAAGAAATCTTCATTTTTTAGGTGCCCGGTCAATTTAGGAGCATCAGTACAAGCCATGGAATTCATATCTATGGTAAAACCACCGCCGGTAATTTTCCCCTTTTCTGTCTGTACCGTTCCGTCTTGTATATTGATTGTTCCCACATGTCCCCCGACAACTTTTTTCGCATTCCATTTGATCGTCGAATTTTGTGTGTTCACTTTGTAGCTTATCTTTTGGGCGAAGGCCATTGATGTTAAGCAAATAATTGCTAGCGTTAGACTGGTTCTTTTCATTGAAGTGATTTATATGAACTCAAATATACATGGTCTTTTGCGGATACTTCTATGTTTAAACTTGTTTTTTTGTTTGCGCAGTGTCAATATTGTGCTTGCCTTTCTTGATTCGTCATCGATACCCGCTAACTTAGTACAACGTAAATAGGGGATCGAAGATATCTTCGTATCCAAATTGTGGTCTATAAAAAAAGATAATATGATTAAGTCGAAAGGTTATGCGGCGAAAGACAGTAGTTCTCCACTTGAATACTGGGAGTTTGAAAGGAGAGAGCTTGGTGCAAACGATGTTTTAATAGATATCTTGTACAGCGGGATCTGTCATTCTGATATTCATCAAGTACATGATGAGTGGGGTGGAACACAATACCCAATTGTTCCTGGGCACGAAATTGTTGGTCGGATAAGTGCAGTTGGTCCTGGGGTGACTAAGTTCAAAAAAGGTGACTTGGCGGGTGTTGGTTGTATGGTTGCTTCTTGTGGCGAATGCGATAACTGTAAGTCAGACCAACAACAGTTCTGTTCAGAAAAAAAGACCGTTTGGACGTACAACAGTAAAGATGTGATGCATGATCACAGCTTTACTTTTGGTGGTTATAGCAATAATATTGTTGCGGATGCAGATTTTGTGCTGCATGTGCCGGAATCTTTGGACATTAAAAAGGTGGCACCGCTACTCTGCGCTGGAATCACCACCTATTCGCCATTAAAAAGATGGAATATTAGTAAGGGGCATAAAGTTGGTGTGTTGGGCTTAGGCGGATTGGGACACATGGCTGTTAAAATTGCAGTGGCAATGGGGGCAGAAGTCACAATGATAAGCCATTCACCACGCAAAAAGGACGATGCCGCTCTACTTGGAGCACACAAATTCTTAAATACCCATGAGGCCGATGAAATAAAGAAATTCTCCTCGTATTTTGATTTTATTATTGATACCGTATCGGCACCACATGACTATAACCTCTATCTTGCATTATTGAAAACAAAAGGAGTTTATATTTGCGTGGGGATTCCAGCTGCACCCATGGAAATTAATGGACGCTCAATCATGGGGGGAAATAAGATCCTAACGGCTTCCAGCATCGGGGGAATACAGGAAACGCAGGATATGCTTGATTTTTGTGCTGAACATAATATTCTACCCGAAACAGAAATGATTGATATCGATTATGTAAATGAGGCGTATCAAAGAGTATTGGATAGTGATGTGAAATATCGTTTTGTAATCGATATGTCGTCTATTGAAAAGTAATGAAAAAACAGGTCAGTTAAAGAGCCGACCTGTTTTTTAAAATCTTATCCTTGTTTGAGTACTTCATATGATATGAATGCTCATCTTCTCCGATAATTTCGAAACCAAGACTAAAGTAGAGCTTTTGCGCTTTATTGGTTTTTAATACATGTAATGAAATCGACTTCCCTTCGTAAATTGCTTCATTTATAAGGTCTTTTAATATCTTTTTTCCTAGCCCTTTCCCTTGGTATCGGGGATCGATCTGTATTTGAATCAACTCGATATGAGCCCGTCCTTTCTCGGTTTTCAAAAGTCCGATAGGGATATGGTTGTATTCAATGATAGCAGCATGTTCAAATTTGTATTTAATTCTTTGTAGATGTGAATCCCTCGTTGTGGGTAAAGCAGCGGCTATTAAATGTTGGGTCATTGTCTTTAATAGTAGATCTAAAAGAAAAGTCAAATCACTTTCCATTGCTCGTCTATATACTATTGGGATCATAGATGATTGGGTTTTATCAATGTAATCTGTTCAATCTATCGAAGGCTTTATCTGACATGCTCAAAGAAGGTCAGATTGATATGGGCCATGAGTACGAAGATAAGATTTTTAGCTATGAGCACAATGATCTGATCGAAAGTCGGCTGCAATTTAGTATAATCATAGTAACTGCGTACTAAATTGCAATAGCGTACTTTAATCTTTTTGACATTTAGATGTGAAGAATGCTGGCGTGGCTCAAGATGAATACCGTAACTTTAGCTTTATAGCTGTACTTACATAGCGATTTTTTATTTAAAGGAACAATAAACAGATAATTTCAATGAAAAAGGTAGAAATACAACACACAGATTTGCAGATAGCTCCAATTAATTTTGGCGGGAATGTTTTTGGCTGGACATTAGATGAGCAAAAATCGTTTGAAATGCTAGATAAATTTGTAGGAGCAGGATTTAATTTTATCGATACGGCAGATACGTATTCTTGGTGGGTGAATGGAACTGGCGGGCAGTCCGAAGAAATTATTGGGAAATGGTTAAAAAGCCGTGGCAACCGTCAAAATATAGTAATCGCAACAAAAGTTGGATCCGAGACTAAGGAGCACGGGTATGATATCTCAAGAAAACATATTTTGAAATCTGCTGATGAATCGTTGCGACGATTGGGAGTAGATCATATTGATTTATACTATACCCACTTTGACGATAACGTAACCCCTGTGGAAGAGACATTGTCGGCTTATGCTGACTTAATAAAAGCAGCTAAGGTACGTTATATTGCCGCTTCTAATCTATCGCCAACGCGGTTAACGGAAAGCTTTGATGTTGCGGAGAAAAATGGTCTTCCTAAATATGTTGCTTTGCAACCGCATTACAATTTGGTAGAGCGTGCTGGTTTTGAAACAGATTATGCGGGATTGGTCGAGAAGTACGGTTTGAGCGTATTTCCATATTGGTCGCTTGCTGCAGGTTTCTTGACCGGTAAATACCGTACTGAAGCTGACTTTGATAAAACGGCTAGGGGTGGTGGGATCAAAAAATATTTTGATGCTAAAGGTAAAGCTGTCCTAAAAGCGCTCGATGTTATCTCCGAGAAACACGGGACAAAACAGGCTACTGTAGCATTAGCATGGTTGTTGGCTAAACCGCTAATTACCGCTCCCATTGTAAGTGCAACAAGTGAGAGTCAATTGGATACGCTATGTTCGGCGCCGACTCTTAAATTAGATACGGAAGATATTGAATTATTAAATGAGGTCAGCAAATGAAATAGTGATAAAGAGTAAAAACAAAATCCCTACATTTCTTAGGGATTTTGTTTTATTGGGAAGCGGTTCCTAATAGAAGGTAGAAATTGCTTACGCATTTTAACAAGTTTATCGTAAATTGGACGCTAAATTGATCTTATGAAACGGTTCCTGATATTATTTTCTTTTATGCTTTTTGGCAGAAGTTATGCGCAAATGCCTACACCTTTTGAACGGGGCAATGGTAATCAATCCACAACATTTGAAGAAATGCGGGCCTACTATCAGGAATTGGCGGAGAAATATACAACAATTCACTATGAAACACGGGGAGAAGACGATAACAATAAACCAATAGATGTGGTCGTATTTAATCCGTTTGGAAAGACACTGGAAGTCGCTAGGAAAGGGAAGTGTATTTTATTGGTCAACAACGGTATTCATCCCGGAGAACCCGATGGTATTGATGCCACTATGATGCTCATGCGGGATTTGGCGACAGGAAAGGTAAAGGCACCTCAAAATGTTATCGTTGTTGCGCTCGCGAGTTACAATGTCAGTGGGATGTTAAATCGTGGGAGCTTTTCCCGAGCTAACCAAAATGGCCCTGAAGAGTATGGCTTTCGTGGAAATGCAAGGCATTATGACTTAAATAGGGATTTTATTAAGACAGACACTAAAAACTCGCGCAGTTTTCAGCAGATTTTCCACTGGGTCAAGCCGGATGTTTTTATCGATAATCATGTGAGCAATGGGGCCGATTATCAGTACACTTTTACTTATATCTCAACAAACAAAGAACGTCTGGGAAACCTTTTAGGTAATTATTTTAATAACAACATGCAAAAAACCTTACTGAAAGATCTCCAGGAGAAAGGGTTTATGTCTGTTCCATATGTTAACATCCACAACGATGTACCTGATGGTGGTTTTCCAACTTTTATGGATTCGCCAAGATATGCAACAGGTTACACCAGTCTATTTAATGTCATCGGAACCGTGGTGGAAACACATATGTTGAAACCTTATCAAGAACGTGTCAAAGCGACTTATGATTATATGCGTTGTAATCTGGATTTTATGGAACAGCATTATAAGGAGATTAAACAAAAAAGAACTGAAAACCTCAAGCAATATCAAATAGGGGATAAATATGCCATAGCATGGAAGCTTGATTCATCGAAATATGAACCACTGGACTTTAAGGGCTTCGAGGCAAAATATAAGCCGAGCGATGTCTCCTCGAAAGATAGATTGTGGTATGATAGAAACGCTAAGTTTTCAAAACAAGTTAAGTTATATAATACCTATGTTCCGACAAAAGAAGTAACTATTCCATCGTATTATGTCATTCCGCAGTCTGAATGGGAGATTGTTAACTTGCTAACACTCAATCAGATCAAAATGATTCCGCTAAAACAAGATATGGTAATAGCGGTGGAACAGTATCGAATTAAGGATTTCAAGACAACTTCAAGTCCTTATGAAGGGCATTATTTACATTTTGATACCAGCCTCCTCCGGGAATCCAATAAGGTAAACTTGCGTGCTGGTGATTATTTAGTCCCCTTGAATCAGGACGGTGTAAAGTTCTTGCTGGAAACTTTAGAACCTGAAGCAATAGACTCTTATTTTAATTGGAATTTCTTTGATGCGATCTTAGGACAGAAAGAATATTATTCAGCATATGTTTTTGAAGATACAGCAGCCAAACTTCTAAAAGAGAATAAAGATTTAAGAGCTGCCTTTGAACGCGAGAAGATGAACAACCCTAAACTTGCTGCGAGTAGTAGTGCGCAGCTGGATTGGATATACAAACATTCACCTTACTATGAAGAGTCACATCTTCTTTATCCTATTTATCGCATCAATTGATCACGGTGATTTTTGATACACAAGGCTGCGTTCGTTACAATATGGCTATCTTATAAGTATATCCAGGGTAATACCAATGAACATTATGACGATCAAATAGGAGATAAAGCCTATTATTAAAGCGGCAAATGCTTTGAAATAGCTGATCTTTTTAGTCTTATCAAAAAACTGTCCCATGGCCCAGGAGTAATATGCAAAGGTCACCAATGTTGCGTATAAGATAAAACGCTGGTGGGTTATACCATCAATTATTGCAAAAAAAGCATAAATTAACATCGCCATCCCCATAATAAAACATAATAAGATGATGATTTCAAAAAGATTATAGCCGTATTTTTTAAAGAATAATTTAGTCCAAAGGGCGATAAAGAATCCCATGATAATGTTAGCATAACCATAATGATCTTGTAGCCATCGGAAGATGTGGGTCGTGATGATGAGTTTACTTTCAATACCATGGCTGTCGATTGACTGCATATACTGTTCTTCAGTATGGAAAAAGTGGGCAATAATCGAGTACACTAAAGAGGTTACAATAACAAAAATAATAGGTTTGACCAGCCGGCTACGATTCTCAGAAATGTAGTTTTGCACATTCTTCCCCGGCGCTGTTACCAATCCGCTAATGGTATAGAGAATACCGCGTTCAAAGTGAAGCACATGTTCTATTTCATGGGTGATATAATGCGCATCTATTCTTTTCAGCGTTGCAGGTTGGCCACAATCGGGACAAAATTTTGACGTAATGTCTGTACCGCAGTTTTTGCAAGTTATCATGTTGAAGTTTTTCTTTAGGTAATTAAGGTTAGGTACTCTATATCATTTTTAAAGCCTATAAAGGCAAACTTTCTTTACGGACCATTTTATTGGAGGTATTCAGCAACTTCCACAAGCTTGTATTTGGGGCTCCGTTGCAAAAACTCACCAAGAAAAGCTGCGTGAGTAGCACCGGTGATCAGCAAAATACGATCTTGCGCCGTGACAGGGATCTGATTTAAATTGGAGAGTATCCGTAGATTTCTTCCGTAAAATTTAGTGGCTTCGTCTGCTCCTTCAAAATTACCTTTTGTACTACTGTAGGTTAAGATATCAGCGTTTACATTGATAAATTTTTGCAGGGTCTCTTTATGATTAAATACCTTTAATTTATCTAAAATGGAGAGTTGGTCAATATGGGTGAATTCCTTCATGATTTTTCCCATGTAGTTTTTATACGTTACAGTATCCACCTGGTTATCCAGTTCATTGGCAATGTTGTAATTATATGCTGCAGTTTGTTGTTCATCAATTCCATAAATTGTTTTTACCCCTGCAAGTTTGCCAACTTCATAAGCGATTAACGCTATTTCACCACCAAACTTAGCTTTATGGCTTTTGTCGTCGATAAAAGATCTGTAGTCACTGTTCAATTCTTTGTTTTTTTCAGGAATGACTTCTACGCAAATGATGGTTGGTTTAAAATCAGCCAACAGTTTGGCTACATGATAAGTTTCTCTTCTGTTTTTTTGATCTTTTTCATCAAATTCTACTTTATGGGCATCAGGGGTATAGCTCATGTGAAATGTCCCAAAATTTAAAACTTCGATTTTCTGCTGTGCGTAGCTGTTCCCAAAAAATAAGACCCCAAGGGCGATTCCAATATTTCGAATCTGTATAGTTTTAATAAGCATCTGTGTAAGAAATGGTTTTATGTTTTTTCCGGCTTTTCGTTCAGTTAGCTGTATTTTTCTAGCTGTTTTGTCCAAAAGTATTACAGTTTGTCCAAATAAAAGCTACACTTGAGTGTAGTTTTATTTAACTTCGAAACTTAGAATTTCGTTATGGATTTTAACGCGCTATTTTCACAAAAAAATACTGTTGATCGTCTTTCAGAAAAGGACATCCTGCAGACGCATGGCTATATTGAGCTTGTCAAAGCTTTCTCACGAATTACTTACCAAAGTATCTATCTAATCGATTATCAGGCCAAAAGCTTTGAGTTTGTTTCAGACAACCCGCTGTTTCTCGCTGGTTTAACAGCCACAGAGGTGATGGAAATGGGCTATGGTTTTTATCAAAAATATGTTCCGTCCGATGATTTCCGGATGCTCATTACGATTAACGAAGCGGGGTTCAGTTTTTACGAAAAAATACCCATCGAGGAACGGAAGCTTTACGTTATATCGTATGATTTTCAGATACAAAATGCGCATAACAAATTTATTTTGATTAATCATAAACTGACGCCGGTTTTTTTGACAGAAGAGGGGAAAATATGGAAGGCAATTTGTATCGTATCTTTATCCACCAATGTGTCTTCGGGCAACGTGACGATCGAAAAGTTGCACTCCAACTTAGTTTGGGAGTTGGATCTGTTGACTGGGAAATGGAACTCCCAAAAAAAGATTAACCTTACTGAACGTGAAATAGAAATTTTACGCTTTTATCATCGCGGTCTGACCATTCATGAAACTTCCGAAAAAATTTTCGTTTCCATTGACACGGTGAAATTTCATCGGCGAAAATTATTTGAAAAACTGGGGGTAAGTAACATGAATGAAGCATTGGTTTATGCATTGAATAATAGGTTATTGTAACGATGGCTTGACGGATGTTGAAATGTTCAGGGCAAGCGCCTCAACCGAGGCGCTGCAGATTATTTTTTTACCAATAAGGGTAAGTACTTCTCGTAGCCCTGTGCTTTCATCTTGTCTTTTGGAATAAATCGAAGTGAAGCACTGTTTATACAATAGCGTAGACCACCTTTATCTGCCGGTCCATCGTTAAAAACATGGCCGAGGTGTGCATCACCAGTTTTGCTACGTACTTCCGTTCTGCGCATCCCGTACGAATTGTCGGAGTGTTCTTGAATCAAGCTATCGCTAATTGGTTTGGAAAAACTTGGCCATCCACAGCCCGATTCAAATTTATCTGTTGAGACAAATAAGGGTTCTCCGGTTGTGATATCGACATAAATGCCTTCCCTAAATTCGTCATTATAGGCATTGTCAAATGCGCGCTCTGTTGCACTGTTTTGTGTAACATCGTATTGCAATGGAGTTAACTCCTTCTTCAAGGTCTCCTTGTCAGCTTTTTTATACCTGTTTTCAATGTTCACTTTGGCTTTTTCGGGGTTGGCATTTCGTGCAAGTTCAAATAAATCAGGGCTTATATGGCAATAACCACCGGGGTTTTTGTCCAGGTATTTTTGATGATAAGCTTCAGCATTATAGTAATTCTGTAAAGGTTCTATTTCCACCACTATTTTGCTCTTGTATTGACTTGCTAAAGCAGCTATTTGCTCTTTGATAACAGCAGCATCGTCGGCATTGGTATAATAGATGCCTGTACGGTATTGCGTACCGATATCGTTGCCTTGTTTATTCAGTGAAGTTGGGTCAATTGTTTTGAAGAAAAGGTCTACGAGCAGCTTTAGATCGACAAGCGCTGGGTCGAAGTTTACCTTTACGGTTTCGGCAAACCCGGACGTTCCTGTCGAAACTTGTGCATAAGAAGGGTGCTGAAGGTTTCCATTGGCATAGCCAACTTCCGTTGCGGTGACCCCGCGCACTTGTTTAAAGAAGTGCTCAGTTCCCCAGAAGCATCCTCCTGCAAAATAGACAACATGATCTTTTTGATTTGTAGTATTCATAGTATTTTGTGTTGACGGTTTTAAGTCTTTCCCTTTTTGTGAAAAGCAAACCTTGCTGATCAGAAATAAGCCGGTCGCTATAGCAAGGAGGACGAATAAGTGTTTCATGGTATGGATTGCTACATGAAAGAAACAACATTGTTTCTTTCATGTAGGCTACAAACACCGTACCTTTCTGGATGTTTAACTTAGAAGATATAAACAGTTTTGACTCTAATAGATTCTTTTTACAATTGGAAGACGAAATAAGTCTATGAAAGGTATGTCCTGACAAAAAGACCTTTTAGCTAAACTTCGCCAGCTGTATCTCTGACAGGAGAGTTCCTATATAGGTGATGTCCTACGAACTGCGCACGCGATCGTTTAATCCATATTGTTTTAAGTACTGTTCTTGTGACAAAGTTAACTGTCAGGGAAAGACTCGTTCGGCTTAAGGCTACAGCATGACTCTGTCGGTTTGATCAGGCCTATGTGTAGCTGTCTCACTGTGGCTATAATAGCCTGTTTGTCGTAGTAATAAAGTTGGTGAAGCTGTTGCTGTGTACCCTGTACTGCGAACGAGTCGGGCAAACCAAGACGTTTTAACGTAGCCGAGTAACCATGTTCCACCATAAATTCAAGCACTGCGGTGCCCACTCCACCTGCGATACATCCATCTTCGATGGTGATGATAGACGAATATGATTGGAATACCTCATGTAATAACGCTTCGTCGAGCGGTTTAAAAAACCGGAGATCATAGTGCCCGACGTGGATGTCCTCCTGGAGCAGCTCGCAGCAGGCGTCCTGTGCATATTGACCAACGGGTCCAAGAGAGAGTAGGGCAATGTCTTTACCTGAACAAAGTCTTCTTCCTTTTCCCATTTCAAGTCTTTTATATTTGTCGGATTGCTTCTCTTGGTTACCTCGACCTTTTGGGTAGCGGATTGCAAACGGTCCGTCGAGAGCGATGTCCTGAGCCGTGAACAACAAATTTTTAAAGTCTGTAAGCGTCATGGGGGAAGCGCCCGTAATGTTGGGTATGCATCGGAGAAAAGCAATGTCGAATGCCCCCTGATGAGTGGGGCCGTCGGGACCGACAACACCGGCCCTGTCGATACAGAATACGACTGGCAATTTCTGCAAAGCGACGTCGTGGATAAGCTGATCATAGGCGCGTTGTAAGAATGTCGAATAGATAAAGCAGAAAGGAAGTAGTCCATCGGCAGCAAGGCCAGCAGAAAAAGTAACGGCATGCTGTTCGCAGATACCAACATCAAAAACACGGTTGGGCATCTGCTGTTTCATTGCGGTTAGCCTGCTGCCGGAAAGCATCGCTGGGCTAATAGCCATAATACGACTATTCCTTCGGGCCAGCTGTGTCAGCGTTTCGCCCAGCACCTGCTGAAAAGTCTCGTTGTGGAGTTGCGGTAGCTGGTGTTCTAACCGTTCACCTGTCAGTTTGTCGAATTTCCCCGTGGCATGCCATTCTGCCTTATTTAACATGGCCGGCGCAAAACCTTTTCCTTTTTGCGTCACACAATGTACTATTTTGGGCCCGGGTATATGCTTCAACTGCTCGAGTATTTTGATAAGCTTATGGAGATTATGCCCATCCACTGGTCCAAAATAACGTATACCTAAGGCCTCAAAAATATTGCTTGAAGCAAGTAGTCCCGTTTTTATCAGTTTCTCTATTTTTCTAATCGCAGCAATTGACCATTGTGCCCGATCCTTATTACGCGACAGCAGCTTTTTGATCTGTGATTTGAACTGATTATAGGCTTGCCCCGAGGTCAGGTCGGTCAGATAATTTTGTAGCGCTCCCGTACCGGCATCAATAGACATATTGTTGTCATTTAATATAATCAGTAGGTCGGGCTGTTCGAAACCAATATTATTTAAAGCTTCGAATGCTAGACCGGCAGTCATGGCGCCGTCACCGATAACAGCGATGTGTTGACGGTTATGATCACCCTTATACCTGGCCGCGCAGGCCATACCCAGAATTGCTGATAAGGATGTGGATGAATGACCAGTACCAAAGGCGTCAAAGTTATTTTCTTCCATAACAGGAAATCCGCTGATGCCATGTAGAAGCCTGTTCGAATGGAAGCGAGCCGCTCTACCCGTGATTAATTTATGGACATAAGCTTGATGACCAACGTCCCATATCAATTTATCCTCAGGGGTGTTAAACACATAATGTATTGCTATGGTAAGTTCTACAACACCAAGGCTTGAACTAAAATGACCGCCATGTGTAGCAATATGGTCAATGATGAGGTTCCTTAATTCCTGACTTATCCCGGGTATACCTCCTGTGGGAGAGCTCGTAATTCACTGGGGCTGTTGATTTGATAATTACCTGTCATTTCTTTTTTAGACAAATTTAGATTGATTAGATTTGCGATACAGGTACAGTATAGTTAAAAGTGATCAATACAGATGAAGAACTATAAATTTGAAATCTTTACACAGGCAATCGAGAAAAATATAAAATCAGGGGTCTATAAACCCGGACAAAAGCTTCCTTCAGTACGTGATTTTAAAGATTATTATGGTTTAAGTATGAGTACTGTTCAAGCTGGATACGAATATCTTATGATTCGTGGTCTAGTGGAAAGCGTTCCGAAATCTGGCTACTATGTCAGTACGAAAAATGAAATGCTGGCAGAACCAGGAGGGCATGGTCGTCCACCAATAGTAAGGGATGCTGTCTTTGAACAAAGGCTGGGCCTGACAACAGCGTCACCTTTGGGGCGGGGTTTTTCGGAATTTAATGTTGCGGCTCCAGGGGATCTCCTTGTTCCGCAAAAACTTTTACTTCGGACGATGCAACAGGTCATTCGGGAACTAGGGGCGGGATTGCTACGCTATTATCCGTCTAATGGCTCTGTACAATTGAAGGACAACATTGTCAGCCGTGCGGCCTCTCATCAGACCTTGCTGCATGCAGATGAACTGCTGATCACAGATGGCGCCTTACAGGCCTTGTATATCGCCTTGGCAGCCGTATGCGAAGCCGGAGATATTGTTGCTGTGGAAAGTCCATGTGTATTTTCTGTATTGGAGGTCATTCGGGTGCTCAAACTGCGTGTCATTGAAGTTCCTGTTCTGACTAAAGAAGGCTTCGATATTGATTTTTTTAGAAGAGCATGTCAAAGAAGTGCTGTAAAAGCCGTCGTGCTAACACCGAATTTTCATAATCCAACAGGTATTTTGCTTGCAGATGAACAGAAAATTACTTTATTGGCGATTGCTCATCAATATCATGTTGCTGTTATCGAGAACGATATATATGGCGACCTAAACTTTCACGGGAGTAGACCATCAACTTTAAAACAATTTGATGAAAGCGGATTGGTGATGACTTATTCATCTTATTCAAAAACCCTGGCACCTGGAATTCGACTGGGCTGGTTAAGCACAGGGCTATTTCTGAAAGATGCCGAACAGATCAAGTTTGCGTTGGGCAGTACAGTTTCCCCTTTGAATCAGGAGACTGTAAGCCGTTTAATCGGCAGCAGTAGTTACGATCGGCATATTCGTTCACTGAAGATGCAACTGGCAAAAAATGCCTATCTAGCCACCAACCTAATCGCTTCCAGTTTTCCCGAACAAACCAAAGTGATTGCCCCGGCAGGTGGATATAATCTTTGGGTTAAAATGCCCGAAAGTACAGATATGTCGGATTTTTATGCGCAGTGTGAAAAAATTGGTGCGAGATTCACACCGGGTTATACGTTCTCTTTTGCAAATACTTTTGGACATTATTTTAGGTTGGTCATCGCGGATAAATTTTCTGATAAACGAATTGAAGCGATCCAGCATATAGGTCGGTATTTATGTGGGAACCTGTAGCTGTACTGATGCTAAATGAATAATGTGTATCGAATAATAGCAAGTGATAGCATGTACATTTGTTTGTTTAATAGGAGATGCATATATGAATATAGTTACAAAATTTACGGTGGCAACAGAGCAGGGAATTGAAGCGTTGTCGATGATAACCAAAACACTGGCGCTAGAAAAATTCGCCAGCTTAGTGGAGCCAGCTGAACTGGAACATTACATCGCTGACAATTTTAATTCCAGAACACTTGTCAACGAAATAAACAGCATGTCAAACCAATGGCTGGTGGTGTATGCCGACGATCAACCAATGGGTTATGCAAGAATAACCTCGAAAGGGCAGAAGCCGGATGCCCTGGCAGGTACACGTGCGATTCGAATCGCGGACTTTGGTGTCCGCCAACATGCAGCTCGGTAGCAAATGGAGACATCTTTAATGGACAAATGTCTTGCCGTCTGCAATCCGTATGACGTGATATGGGTCAATGAACTCATAATAAGTTCGTCGATAGGATTTTTTGAGCAGAATGGATTTATAAAACAGCCAGGGATTAGCAGATTCGAGGGATTGGCCTTGTAATCAGCAATATATCTTAAGGCGACCTCATAGTTCAAAAGAACTTTATCGTGAAGTTTAAACAAAGCATAATAATGTTTAGCAAAAAAAGTGCACAGATTAGTGCGCTTTTTTTTGTTTAATGATAGATATTTTAGTTTTATAATGTGTATTTTTAGTTTTTAAAAAGAAGGTGTTTGTCAAACTTTAACAATATCTTTAAACTAAAAAATATCATTTATCATCCCTTTTCATAATTGTTTAATGAAGAAAATAGTTATAACGCTTCTATAAGAACAACGAATGCATTTGAAGGATGCTTTGATTTTTCGGAAGTATCGAAAAAATCAGCATTAAATACTGGTAAATATAGGAATATCGCCCAAATTTCATAAAAAGCTTACCCTATGCTATTCAATTTTTAGCTATCGATCGGGAGATAGCTTCGAGTTATTTTTTAAATATAATCCAGCGCATTTAATGCCCTAAATTTTCGGGGACTCAGACCAGTATGCTTTTTTATAAACCGTGTTAATGATGCTGAAGAACTAAAACCATAATACGAAGTCAACTCTTTAATCGGAATTTCAGTGGTAGCAAGTTTTTTGGCAATCTCACTTGCGACAATTTCCTTGACGATCGTGCTGGGTGAAGTTTCACTGCTTGAAAGTGTCAATCGATGTAAGGCCATTCTTGAAACGTTGAGCTTTTTCAAGTAGAATTGGAGATCCCAGTGATTCTGAGGATACTGGTGAATGAGTTTTTTAAATTCTACTATAATGGGGTGTTCCGCTAGCGGTGCTGAATTTTGATCCAATTGATTTAATGTTTCTTTTTGTTCCTTTATGTTATTTTTCATGTTTTAAGATAATCGCTTGTTATTGATTCACTATAGTGTTCTGAGGCTATAGTTTAGGTTAAATATTTCATCAAACTTTTTTGAATACAAGCAAAATTAGGGTATTAATTTCATAGTGTACTTTTCGAAATTAACGATTCGCTTTTTAAAATTATAATTTTTTATAATTGATTCTGGTAAACTGAAGCGAAGCAGATTATCCTTTGAAAAATAGACGGATAAATTAAAACTTGGCTCCGAGAAGAGAGAAATCGTTTTTTTGTTCTATTTTCTGATTTCATTTTTCTCTTGTTTTATTTTGTATTATTCTTTGTAAAATAGGTTTTTACGTATGTTATCTTTATTAAAAATAAAACTATGAAATACATTGATTATAACCTTTGGTTATACTGCTTTTTTTTAGGTTTTTTAGGACTCACGTCTAATTAATCCACTTCAAGTCATCTTCATCTATAATTTAATCATGGTTATTGAGATGATCATGCGCAGCTCCGCTAGTGCTGGATGATGGAGTGTTCGAGCGAATAGCGTTAGATCTGAGCGATTAGTTTGAATAACATCTAGCTTCTATCGCGGTACAGAATAAGGTTATTACTCGATTCTTGTTATTTTTTATAAAATATACTTTCTTTTCGGTTATTTGATGTTTGTCTAAGCGAAAAGGTTTTCGTTGATTGTGCAAACGTTTGATCTGAAGCTGTTGATTATTTTTCTGTACAATATATTATATCTTGCTTTAAGATTATGAACTAATACTTTACCGAAGGTGAAGAGAATTCTTTGTATGGATCATCTTGTTTCAAGTTTTGTGGAATCCTAAATCGATCAAAAAAATAAAAAACTTCGAAACAGCCGCTGAGGCTTTGTAGGATGATCGGAAGCAGTGCGGACAATTAATACAATTTATAAACTTTATTTAAAAATTATGAGAAAGACCGTGTTTTCCTTAATCACGATTTTAGTGATCGCTATGAGCATTTCCTGCCGGAAAGATGGCAGCTTAATGTACACCTTACCAAACGATACCGGCGCAGAATCCTTAGCAATAGCGGATTCGGTCCAACTATTCAACGTAAGTCCTTCGGCCGCAACGGAGGCTGATAGACTTCAGTTTCGAGCGAATCACAATGAGATGCAAATGACCGGATTTTATGTGGCGCCAAACAGTACCATAACCATAAACGTAAAAGTCAACTCGGGTACTACAGCAGCACGCTTAGCGATCGGGACGCCTTTTAGAGATAATATTCGACCAGTCCGGCAGTAGTTCAATCTCCAGGCAGGTACGCAAACTTTCACAGTGGATCAATACGGGGGATTGGTTTATGTGATTTATACAGCTGATAATTATACAACAACTGGAGAAATCGAGCTTTCTTTTGGCAATGGATTTATTCCGGTCCCTTACTTTCAAAAGGGGATAACCTCCCATGAGCAATGGGTAGATACATTGGATTCGTTGAAAAGTACCGTTCCGGATGTCGTCTTCTCGTCGGATCACACCATTATGGTAGCCAAAATTGCCGATGCCCTGTTGTACAGGGACGAAGATCAACAGCTGATTGTTAATAGATTGGATTCAATTATTGACTTTTCCAATCGAATCAGTGGCTTGAATGGTACCAGTGGAGTTCATGCGATACCTTACAATAAGCATCTGATTACAGTGAGGGATTCGAGTTCTGGAGGCTATATGGCAGCCGGTATTTCTATTTATTTTACCGATGCCTTATCTTATCGTATGTTGCAGCCAAAATATCTGTCCAATACAAATGGATGGGGAATATGGCATGAGGTCGGCCACACCTATCAACAAAAAGCTTGGACGTGGGGCAATCTGACAGAAACAACCGTGAATGTCTATTCGCTAGCCAGCGAAAGGGGATTTGGATTGCCGGTAAGTCGAGTGACAGCCAATAATTCCTGGCCTATATTGACGACTTACTTTCAAAAAAATATCGCTGATCGTAACTTTAATTTGGGGGATAATGATTTGAAAATGATTATGTTTCATCATCTCTGGTTGGGATTTGGCGACGATTTTTACATCAAACTTAGCAAAACTACGCGCGAGAACAGGCCCGCAGTTTCGACAGATGCAGAGAAAATGCGCTATTTTATGCTGTCTGCATGTCAGATTGCTCAAAAAGATCTCTCGGATTTTTTTAGAAAATGGGGGTTTAAAGTTGATGAATCTGTCTATACAGCAATAGCTGATTTAAATTTGCCAGCGCCAATGCAGGATCTAATTACTTTAAGAGATTAAACATTCTTAAATACCCTGTTGGACAGGATAGACGGATAGAAACAAGTACGTTATCGCGGAAAAAAAATTAATCGTTGTTTTACAATAAAAACATGGAAAAGTATTTTATTGTAGTATGGATTTCATTCCAATAACCACGTATTTATTTAATTAATTGAGAAAATGGGTAAATTTGAAGTAAAAACTCGGAAAAATGGCGAATTTCAGTTTAATCTAAAAGCTGGAAACGGACAGGTGATTTTAAGCAGTGAAGGTTATACAACTAAAGCAAACTGTTTAAATGGCGTTGAATCTGTTAAGAAGAATGCTCAGGACGATAACAAATTTGATCGTAAAACTGCTACCAATGGTAAGTACTATTTCAATCTCAAGGCGACCAATGGTCAAATTATTGGAAGCAGCGAGATGTATGAAAGCGCAAGTGGTATGGAAAACGGCATTGAATCTGTCAAGAAGAATGCGCCTGACGCGACGGTTGAGGAGATGGCCTAAGTCTATATTGAAATGCCGATCGGCTGCACATAAGCAGTCTGTAAATAGAAGCGCATAGGAGTTTATAACAAAGAGCCGGTTTTTTACCGGCTCTTTTGCGATTATCTTTCCGCTGGTGGGCGTGGAATGGAAAACCAGAAACTGCTGCCCAAGCCTACCGTACTGTCAACTCCTATTAGACCCGCGTGTTTTTTGATAATTTCAGCGGAGATATAGAGTCCGAGCCCGAGCCCCGAGTACGATTTGCCTTCATGGTTTGCTCTATAATATCGATCAAAAATAAAAGGCTGTACTGCCGGATCAATACCTTCACCTTGATCCTTGACGGTTATCTTGATACAATCTTGCAGCTGTTCCACAGTGATATTGATTTCTCTCGATTCTGGTGCATATTTAACGGCATTGTTGACATAATTAACAAGCACTTGTTCAAGGCGTTGCTCGTCAGCAAATATAGTTGCATCGAGATCGCCCGTAATATTAACTTGATGGTTGCCTTGGGATATGATATTGTGACAACTGGAGGCAAGAATCTTTGACTCTTTGAATGTTGTTTTTTCGAGATGAAGCTGTCCTTCACTGATTCTATGCATATTGAGCAGGTCATCAACAAGTGTAACGATTTTTTTGATATTGACAGCAGACTGATCAATAACCCTTGAAATGATCTCACTTCCAGTTTTGTCCTTAAATCGTTCCAGCAATTGAATCGTTCCCTTTAAGCCCGTGACGGGTGTCTTTAGTTCATGGCTGGCAATGCCCAGGAAGTCATCTTTTTGTGATTCGTAATTCTTTCGTTTTGTAATATCTGCCACTACGCCGATGAGGTGAGTTGCATGACCTTCTGGATCGTATTTGGGAAGACCTGATGCATTGATCCAGTGTAACGATCCATCAGGCCAACGGATGAGATATTCAGCGTGATAAGTGGTCTTGTTCTGGATAGCGTCCTGCACCTTTTGATACACCATTTCGCGGTGTTCAGGGACGATGCTTCGCATGAGGTCTTCATAGTCAAAGCGGTCGTTTTTGGTAAGACCAAAATTGATTTTACAGGTTTCGGAGCAGTCCATTTTTCCTGTTTTGATATCGCGATTGTAGGAGCCGAGTTCACCAGCTTTTAGTGCAATTTCCAACTGATAGTTGAGAGCTTCAAGATGTTCGTTTCTTTTGATGCGCTCGGTAACTTCATTGGCTATGACAATAATAGACTCCGTTTCACCTTCATCATTCTTTAACGGCTCATAAGTAAAATCAAAATAATGATCGCCCAATACCCCCATAGACTCAAGTCTTGCGTAGGCAGTATCTCCAATGTAGTTTTGGCCGGTGGTAAAGACATCGTCCAATATCCCTAAATAGGGCTGTCCCTGAAGTTCTGGAAGCGCTTGTGCAAGTGGTTTGCCGAGGACAATTTCGGTTTTGCGCCAGAGCTTGAGCATCCTATCGTTGGCAACTTCAATAACTAACTCACGGCCTGTTAAAATCGCAAAGCCTATTGGGGCCTTATCTATAAAGGATCTGAATCGACGTTCACTTTTTTTGAGATTTTTATTGAGTAGCACGGTCAAATCATAGGATTTGTTGAGCTGACTATTCGTGCGATAAAGTTCGTCATTGGCAAGCTCCATTTCGTCATTAAGTTCGAGCAGTCGTTGTTGCATGGTTGCCATGGTAATATTGACGCCCTCAAGCTCATCAATTTTATCGATGGAAGAACTTCGAAGCTCGATTTGATCCATCGCTGTGCGTGCAAGACCTGCTAATATCTGTCGATCAGCTGCGCTGAAAGCCCGCGGATGCTTGTCGATAACGCACAGTGAACCGATCATAAAACCATCATGTGTAATAAGGGGTGCACCTGCGTAAAACCGTAGCCCAAAGTCTCCAATTACAGTTGGATTGGTCAGTAGGATATCTTCTTCCAATGTATCTTCAAAGACTGTTACTTTCTTGTCCAAAATAGCCAGACTACACAAACTTTGCCCTCGATTCGTTTCCTTTGTGGTGCCCATGCCGATATTTGCTTTGAAATAGACCGATTCTGCATCCACCAATGAGAGCAATGCAATAGGGGCATTAAAGATCTGGCTGGCTAATTTTGCAATTCCATCAAAGCTGGCTTCAGCGGGGGTTCCCATTATTTTATAGCGTCTGAGGGCATTCAGTCGGTCATGTTCATTTTCAGGCATTATATCCATTCCAAACGTATTCTCTATCATAGTGACCCTGTAATTCTTTTTATAAAGATATAGTTTTAATTACAAAAGGGAGATTCAATTTTTCTCTCTTCATCGGCAATTCAATGATTCCATAAAACCACCAAAAAATTTCTAAACCTATAGTTGAATTAACAGCATTTGGGTACTTCGAACTCGGTTTGTGGTTTATGGCTGGGGCAGGATGGCAATCCGACCGTAAAAACGGATCCCTTATTAGGTGTGCTTTGGATGTTCACTACACCTTTGTTCCGCTCAATAAGATCCTTACATAAAACAAGGCCTACGCCCGATCCGGGTTCGTCTTCCGTTCCGAAAGACTTTTGCTGGATCTCATTAAAAAGTACGGCGGACTTCGAAGGGTTAATTCCTATTCCTTCATCTTGAATATGAATATGTGTATAGGTTTCATCCATGCTGGTGTAGATGTTGATATTCCCGCTCACATAGCTGAATTTAATCGCATTGCTGATCAAGTTGCGTAAAATAATGATGGTATGATCCCGATTGGCAATTATCTGTGTGTTGTTTGGTATATCAATATTGATTTTTAGCTGTTTAGATTGTGCATTCTCATTAAAAACTTCAACAATTTGTTGTATTATAGGTTTGATCAACTGGGGTGATGCTTTGGTATTGATCCCCTGCATACTGCTGCTGCCCCATTGCAATAAATCATCCAACGCCTGATTCTGCTGCGTAATTTGTTGAAAGATCTGCTGGATGTATTCCTGGGAGTTTGTACTGTCGAGCATTTGATTACGAAACATAAAGACCAGTGCTTCCAGATTGGCAAAAGGACTTTTGATGTCGTGCGCGATAATAGAAAAGATTTTTTCTTTGTCCCGATTCATGGATTCTAAGTTGCGGCGTTGCTGCTCAATTTTTTTTATATTCTTATAGATGATGTCAAGAAAGAAGTTGACTGCGACGACCATAAAAGCTAGTGCATTGATAATATTGAAAACAGACCTAGATCGAGGCACTTGCTGGCTTAACGGGAGTATATCGGGAAGTAGATATAAGAGTGAAATCAAAAAAGCTACCGTAATACAAAGGGCTATATGGATCTTTCGATTATCATACATCAACATGGAGACAATCAATGTGCACAATAAAAAGTATTCGCCACCATTTTTATAAAGTAGCGCTCCAGCGAAGAAAAACACAGCATTACTTGTCAACAGTGTTGCCTTAGCGATAGTACGCTTCTCATAATATTGAAGTAGAAGGACCGTAAGCGCACATAGTGAATTGCAGAAGTTAATCGCTGCTAAAATATAACGGTGGTCGATAAGATTGAGGATTGAAAAGAAAATTGTCGGAAATAAACATAACAATGCAATCAGATTGATCATGTATACGCGTTTGAAATCGATGTATGACATGTCCGGATGTGCACCAATATGGGAAAGTAGTTTCCAATATTTACGAAAATGATTCATAAAGACTTGTCTGATTTGCTTGCAATTTCTAAACATTCAAAATTAGCTATAAATCAGGAGTTCAACAATGATTTTTCTTGAATAGCAGGACAAGATTGGCAAAATCTGTCCTGAAAGGAAGATAAAAGGCTACGTCACGTTATTAATTTGGAAAAAACAAACGAATTTCGGTCCCTTGGTTTTCCTGACTGAAAATGGCCATCTGCGCTTTGAGCCTTTCAAGAATTTCCTGAACGATAAACAATCCGATGCCTTTTCCCTGGTACTCCGTTGAATTTGAGCCACGAAGTCTTTCCATACGGATATTTTCGAGTTCATGCTGCGGAATACCGATACCATTATCTTTTATGATATATAACACACCGTTCGTTACTTTTTCACTATAAATATGCAGCGCTGCTTTCGTATTGGCCGAAGAGTATTTAATGGCATTGTTGATCAAGTTTGTAAAGATTTGGTAAACTCCATTTTGATCACTGTTTACTGGAAAAAGGTCCCCAAAGATAAGTTCAGTATGCGGGCTACGGAATAATAATTTAGCTTCCCGGCACCAATTGGGCAATGTAAGATCTAAACGGACAGGTTGTTTCCGTAGCCTATACATTGGGGCAAGGCTCAGCTCTACCGTTTTGTCGATAATGTCAGCGATGTTTTCAAGTGATTGATCGATGACCTCATACAGTTCGAGCCGCCTATTGGTTTGCATATCCAAATGTTCTTTAAGTACACCTATACCCAATTTAGCGAGTGCCAAGGGATTTTTAGCATCATGTGATAGTGTATAGGATATCATGCGCAGGTTGGTTGCGGGATTGATAGTTATATTTTCTCGATCTAAAGGTTTCTCATCGTGTATCTTATGCGTGACATCGGTAGCTGTGTGGAGGATGGAATTTGTTCGTCCGCGCTTATCAAAGAGTGGCTTATACTCAAAATCAAAATAGCGTTTGATTTTGAAATCACCGTCAACAATCGTTGCGGGAGTTTCAACTGCCTTGTAGGTAACACCGCTTTCCCAGACGTTACGGAGTATATCGGTAAATCCTTCCTGGGTAAAAACCGGAAAAACCTCTCCAAAGAAATGTCCAACTATTTCATTCTCTGTACGCCACATTTTTAACATACGAGAATTGGCAAATGCGATATTGAGGTTCGAATTATCATAAATGGCCGTGGCAATCGGCATTTGATTTAATGCTTCAAAAAAAATCGGTAAATCCTTTTGAGGTTTTTGCATATTGGGTGTTTAATAATCATCTGCTTGCCACAGTGCGAGCGAAAAATTAATCAAAAATCAAGCCAATAGCCATAGTTTTTTATGTTTTTTAATAAAAATGAGATTAGCGGGTATGCTTGGGAATAGTGCAATAAAAACCCACTAAATTATTCCTATATTTAAGAAACTTCACAGGAGATGTAAGTTTAAAATAGACAGGGATTTGTAATCATACCAATTATGGATAAGTATTTGGAAATTAGGAAATATGATGTTCAGGATAGCAATAAACTGATTGATATTCTTCATATGAATATACCGAAGTACTTTGCACAGAGCGAGGTTGCCGATTTCAGGGAATATCTGGATCAGGAAATGGAGACGTATTTTGTTGCACTGGTTAACGGACAAATTATTGGTGGCGGCGGTGTAGGTTTTTCCGATGATCAGCGCACAGGATATTTGAGTTGGAGTTTTTTAAATCCAAAATATTATGGATTTGGTTTTGGAAAAACCTTATTGCATCATCGCATTGACTTTCTTTACGCCCATCATCAGGTTGAAAAGATCGAAGTCGGCACCTCTCAATTTACGTTTGGATTTTATAAGAAAAATGGTTTTGTACTACGGGAAATCCATAAAGATTATTGGGCTGAAGGCTTTGATTTATATGATATGGTCCATACAAGGGAATAGATAAATACCATGAAGGAATAGACACAAACCATGAATGCTAGTCAGGCAACATGTTGAAAAATAAGTTGCTACTTAGTGGTTTAATGACGCCAAGTTTTCCTTAATTTGATTCAGGTGGTGTAGGGGATGATAGCTCATCAGGTAAAACATTTCACGTATACTGAGTTTTCCGAGCAAAGGGTGGGGTAAGACCAGGCTATCGAGCTCCTCTTCATTGTACAGTGCAAATAATTGATTAATTGTGGTTATTACTTCTTCTAATTGCGTTATAAGGCTCTCTTTTGTGCAGGCAGGATTTCATCAGGCAAAAATTGACCTGGCGCCTGTAGGCTTGTTTTGAGATAATTGTTAAGTACTGTATCGTAGTCCCAAGATTTACGTTGTAGGGTGCCGAATTTTTGGACGATGAACTCTTTTGATTGCAGTATCTTTGGAAAGGGTAGAAGCGTTAAGAGGATATGTTTTAGCTGCTGACCAGCTGTCCATTTTTCATGATTACGGTATAAAAAAAGGGGATCAGGTAATGCCTGGATATAGGCAATAACCGTATGGTGGTTGTCAGAAAAAGTTTTGATCAGTTCTTGTCGATTCATCCTATTTTTTTTGGTAAGTGTTTACTTCGGTCGTTTATTCTAGCTTATTGATAAGTCAAAGCCTGCACGCCGTACTAAAAATATAAAATTATTTGCTAACCACACTTATGAAACTCACTTATTCATGGTGATCAAAACAAAAAAGGCCGGTATTGTTTGTTATACCGGCCGCCTATTCTATTGGTTTAAAAACTAATATGCACCAAAATCTGCAAGATGAGAATAGAAGAAATCACCCCAGGAACTTGTCGATTCTATTTTAAGGTATTGGGTGTTAACGGAGGCATTCAGATCGACATTGATCCAGGAACCAGCAACTTTGCTCAGCTGCGTCGTTTTGATTAATGTCCAGCTTACACTATTTGTACTTGAGTAAATATTGACATCTTTCATCGCTCCATTTAAATTGTCGCGGTTACGGAAAGCAACTCCTTTCACGGTGCGTAATGCCCCCATATTGATGGAGAAGAAGTGAGGCTGCGGAGTTTGAGTGGACGACCAGGGCGTATGCCACACTGTACTTCTATTCATATCCAATACATTGCTCGCCGGTGATCCAGGCTCGTTACTATCGCTAGCGACAATTGACCAACCTGTTGTCGGTAAAAGTTTATAGGTAACAACCTTGGATAAATCGGGTACATTGTTAACGAAGTTATAAGCGTACCCTAAGGTTGTACGGCTTCCATTGGCATGGAGAAACCCTATTCTCATTTCGTAATTCCCTGTCAGATCATAAAAATCAGCTAATGGACACTCGAATCGAAAGCTATCCTGGCCAATTATTTTTGTGGCCCATTGTACGGCATCATAATCGTTGTTTACGCCAAAAGGCTCTCTATCATGCCAGACAACAATGTCATTGACCGGTTTTGTTGTCGTAAATTTCCCGGAAATGATAATCTTGTTGTTCACAAAGCTTGATGACAAGGATGTAATTTCTGCAGAAGCGGATGCATACCAGTCACTTCTTACCACAGTGCTAAATACTTGGCTATTGTTAAATGTTGCTGCTGTGGTACTGGTCAATGAGGTTGTGGAGATTCCATAGGTTGAATTGCCTGAACCCATTAAAGCCGTACCTAAAGTTGGTGCTAATGTTTTGTTCATCCTATTGTGACTGGCATTTAATCCGTGGCCCAGTTCGTGGATCATTCCACCGATCCACACAGTTGCTTTCCATCCAATATCGCCGCCTATTCCTAAGTTTTTAGCGTCCAGATTTACATAATCTAAGGCGTAGCAGCTGGTGCCTGTACCATAGAACGGCGGGCCTCCAGGATTAGCTGGATCTGTATTATACGTTGGAATAATAATTAGATTTTGCTCGCTTTTTTTTCCTGACGGATTTTGGTTAAAATAGCTGTCCACTTCTGCCTTCACTGCTCCGCTACCCCCTGAATATGGATAAGTAGCTTTGCCGTATTTTCCGGCGATGTAATGGATATTAATCAAACTGTCATTGAGTAGATCCAATCCGAAAGATTTTCTTCCGAAGCCTTCGCGATCCATATTATTTGCAAACATATTTTGAGCATCTAAGAGGATCTTGCTAAGACGCTTTCTGAAATTGGGAATGGAGTCAACATCATTTGGAACAAAATAGATGACATTCAGCTTATAGGGATTACTGCTCCATTCATTGGTTACCGAAGTTGTTGCTGCGTTTGCCTTTAGATTTCCTACACTTTCTTCGGTGTTAACCAAGGTCTTGTTGCAGGATGCAACCCCTAGTGCGAGGGTTGCAAGCATTAAATTTAAAAGTTTTCTTATAATGGTTTATATTGTGTATCAATAAATATAAATAATGTTCTTTTATGGTGTGTAAAAAAAATAAACTTTTATCATAATTAGTTTAGTCAATCGATTGATTAATCAGCTTTGGAAATTGTTTTGTAACATTTTAATTCGTTTGGGTAGGAAATCATTAAGAATTAATAGGAAATGGACGATCTTTAACCGATGGTGTACTTGGCTTTCATCGTGGTCTTATTACATTTGATTGCATGAATAATTAAATCGTATGGAAAAAATCAAAAAACTGATATTACTGTTGGGCCAGCAGTTTTAGCTATGCAAAAAATGGAGAGAACAATTAAATTGACAGTATTTTTGCCCTATGACCAAGATCTGGTGTGGCGTGCATTGACGGAAGCAGACCTGCTTGGGGCTTGGTTTATGCCAAACGACATCGAAACCGAGACAGGACATTATTTTACGTTTAGGATGAAAGCCCAGAAGGGCTGGGATGGTATTACGCATTGCGAAATTATTTCGGCAATACCCAAGCAATATCTTGCGTATAGCTACCGGGGTGAAGCTACTGGTGAGAAAGCATTGGCCTGTGCCGGAATTCATTCGGATAAGGCAGATAAACTAACGAAAGGAATCTTCACAAAATTGGATACAGTGTTGAGCTTTTCATTAGAACCAACCTGTAGTGGGACTCTTTTTTTGAAAGTGAAACAGTCCGGTTATAAAGGCATTAAGCTGGTTTTGATCAGTTTTATCATGGAAATGGGCTGGAAAAAGCAGTTGCACAAAAAGTTACCCCATCTCTTGCAAAAGCTCAAAGCAGAGCTATAGAAACAATGATTAGTCCAATTTCTTTCTGAGCCATGTACGGACAGGTTCGTCATACCATTTCAAGCTGACATAGGCCAGTGCAATACTCGTCAGCAAAATCAATAGGGCATAAGGCAAGGCTGTCACTAGCGTCACATCCTTGTTATTGCTGATCCAGGCAACATAAAAATAGACCAAAGGATAGTGTACGAGGTATAGCGGGTAGGAGATGTCACCCAAAAACTTGCAGAGCTTATTTTCTATTCTGCTACTTGATATGTTACTTGTTCCCAAGTAAACAATCAAGGGAAATACAATGATAATGCATACAGACTCATATATCCCGTTCAACCAAAGCTGATCTGCTCCGCCTATACGAGGCATATACAACACAATGGCGATTAAAATACTGCAGTATAAAAATGCATGTCGGATACGGCTGGGATTGGTTATTCTGGATAGCAAAAGGCCCGCAAAAAAGGGATACATGGCGCGGGTGATTCCTATCCGCACTTGCTCAACATTTAACGTCCAGCCACCACTAACATCACCATTGGGACTTGTAATCGCCAAATGCGCGAGCGCCACAGCTGCGATAATGACCAAAATGCTTAAAGCTGTTTTGGATAATTTACGAATACCGATAGCATAGAGAATATTGGCAATATATTCAAAAAACAATGACCAGCCAACACTATTGAGCGGGTGCATTTCCTGCCAACCACGAATATCCAAAGAGAGGGGGACGGGGAGAATCGTATAACCGATGAGCATTACGAGAAGCATTTTCCAAATCGGGACGGTATGAATAAGTGGCCAGATGGTGGAATCGGTAAAGTAGAAGCCTATCGCGCCAAGAGTCATACCCAGTATAACCATGGGCTGAAGGCGTTCAATACGGCGTTTAAAGAAAGTGCCAATCGACATTGTACGCCAGCGATCATCATAAGCATAACCGATTACAAAGCCAGATAAAAGAAAGAAAAAGTCAACTGCCAAATAGCCATGGTTTACCAAGATATCGAGGTGACCTGTTGCCAATGGCTCGGTGAGATGAAAGGTGACAACGATAATCGCCGCCAATCCTCTTAGTCCGTCTAAAATGGGATAGTGTGGTTTTGTAGAAAGGTTTTTATTATTCATGGCTTCTGATTGTATTTCGAAGATGTCGATGGACTTGCTAATTGTTTATACATGTTATCGAATGAATGGGTGAAAATAGTGAAATAACACATTTGATTTTGATCATATTGTATCAAAATCCCGATGGTTAGTCTCATTTTGGTGTTACGCAGATTTGTTTATACGGATTCACTATTCTTGTTACTGGTCTATACAGCTAGCCAGCTTATTTTCTTGTCGATGAAGCATCGCGGGATTCAATACTCCAAATTTTTATATCTTGCTGTCCGATTCACAAAGGTTTTCTTTAATCGCTATACGCAATTAAACCACGTTGTTTATTACTACATGCAATGTCAAGGATGTCATCGATCAAGGTCCAGCACTTATTCTGCTCGTTTATGTAAATATGGGGCTAAATTGCTAAACGCCCGGGTAGACAGCAGCGTTATTAATATGGTTAGCTCGATCCCTTTTTGATGGCTGCCACACTTGGCTGACAATAAATAGCTAAGGAGGCATTAAAACTGATACATTCTAATACCAATTGGGAGGTAATAACAGTTTTCAATCATTTTTTAGACAGTGATTAGTCAGTATTTGTTCAGTTCCCACTGAGTAAGCACTGAGTAAGCACTGAACGAGCACTGAACAAGCACTGAACAAGCACTGTACTAAATTAGAATCTGATCACTCTTTGATCCTCATTTACTGCAATTAAAGATCAAACAAAAAAAAGGAAAAGGAACTACGCTTCTGTGACAAAAAAAACTGTTTCGCGGTAATAGTTTATTTAGGTATAGAGATAAAGCGAAATGATCTTTTGACATCTTTCAAAGCATCTAAAACTGGAATGTTTTAACGTTGACTACTTACATTTTTAAAACTAATCCATATACATTTAGAATTATCGGCTGTTGGATATGGAAATATCATTATAGGAGGTATTTTGAACGGAATTAAAGAATTAAAGTCATTGCGTGAAAATAAATGACATCATTAAATCGAAGTAGGATAACCTGATAAACAAATTCCACATTGATAATTATGTGGATCATACCGAAAGTTTGGG
>NZ_DBGB01000021.1:0-21240 GCF_002295765.1 Sphingobacterium sp. UBA865
CCCCAAGAAGTCTGCTTGATCCGTTCCCTTTACCATCGACAGCTTTGCAACAACGTTACTAAAAACAAAAAAGCCAATCAAATTGACTGGCTTTTCTTTGTGCACTCCAAGGGAGTCGAACCCCTAACCTTCTGATTCGTAGTCAGATGCTCTATCCAATTGAGCTAGGAATGCCTTTTTAAGATACAGAACCTGTATTCGTGCGCACCAAGGGAGTCGAACCCCTAACCTTCTGATTCGTAGTCAGATGCTCTATCCAATTGAGCTAGGAGCGCTAGGCAACCAAAACAAATCTGTTATCCTTTTCCGTTTTGGTGATGCAAATATCGTTATATTTATCGATTTAACAAACATTTTTTCTCTTTTTTAAACTTTATACAACAACATTTCTTTTATCTCGTTGATAATATTATATTTAAAATATCAACTTTTTTTTCAGACACGGACAAATGTTAGCATTCATGAGCAAAAGAGAATTAAAACTCAGTAAAATTCGCATCGGAGATATCAGTATCTCCTATTATATTCGCCCCAGCAAATTATACCCCGCTCCAAAAACAGTCATTTTCATCCATGGTTTTCCCTTCAACAAAAACACGTGGAAACAGCAGCTCCTGCAACTCGACGAAGATTATACAGGCATCGCCATTGATGTTCGCGGACATGGACTAAGCACCAATGGACATGGTTTTTTCTCCGTCGATGTTTTTGCCAAAGATCTAGTGGAATTTATTCGTAAACTCGACCTCAATCATGTCGTCCTTTGTGGAATTTCTATGGGCGGCTACATTGCACTCAGGACCTATGAACTGATCGGCCAACAACTCAAAGGACTTATCCTCTGTGACACGAATTCCCTTTCCGACGACAACAAAAGCAAACAAAAGCGTTTTGATTCCATTCAGGCGCTATTAAAATATGGCAGAAGACCGTTTGCCATTGGCTTTATCGCGAATGTATTTCACGATAAAACAATCCGTGAAAACCCCGAAGCTGTTGAACTCATCAAAAGCTGTATTCGCAGAAATGAAGTCGCCAGCATTTGTGCGACACAACTTGCTCTTGCTTCACGAACAGATACAACCCATTCGTTGAAGACCATTATTATCCCAACACTGATTATAAAAGGGAAACACGACAAGATGATGAGCGAAGAACAAACAAATATCCTTATCGAAAATATACCCGACGTCCGCTATATGGAGTTTGAAGAATCCGGGCACTTGCCGAATCTCGAGGAACCCGAAAAATTCAATGCCGTGCTAAATGATTTCCTGCGAAATATACCATTGTAACCATCACTTTGGTCGCCAAGTGCAACATCGGATATAAAAAACAACAAAAAAAGCCACGTCAGTGGCTTTTATTTCTTTCTTTCATTCAGATTTCGCTCTACAATACTAGAACGAAAAATCATCTTTTGACCGAACACCCGCTTCTTCAGCGTATGCATCATCAAAGTTAGGCTCATAACGTTTCTCGATTACTTCCTGATTAGACTTGATGTAATTAACTACATCTGTCAAACCCTCAGCGAACTTTTCAAAATCTTCTTTATATAAGAAAATCTTATGCTTAATAAACTGGCCATCCTCAAAGCGTTTCTTGCTTTCTGTGATAGTAATGTAGTAATCGTTCGATCGAGTTGCTTTTACATCAAAAAAATAAGTACGCTTACCTGCTCTCACCTTTTTTGAAAAAACTTCTTCACGTTCTTTGTTTTCAAAATCTCCCATTGGTTGTTATTTAAGTTTAAAGTAATCTTAATCTTTGATAAATATATAATAATTCATTTTAATACACCAAATAATATTAAAAAAAAGACAATTACGCATAAAAATGGCAGTTCCCCTTCCTAACATAGGCTAGATAAAAATTAAACAACAAGATTTTTTACCGACGAAATCATTACATTTACCGAAAATATAAGTTGTATTACCTAAAGCAAATATGTAGAATATATTTGTGCCTCTATCTTTGAGTCATAAATAGTAAAAACATTATGGAAAAAGAACCCATCATACCAAACAGCAATAATAGCCGCAATATTGTAGGAGCGATTGTGATCATCGTAGGTATATTCTTATTATTGAATAACCTCAATTTAGGAAGCTGGTTTCCGGATTGGTTATTTGGCTGGCAAACGATATTAATCATTATTGGATTGGTCATTGGCATAAATTCCCAATTCCAGAAAAAATCGGCAATTATCCTATTGATCATAGGCGGAGCGAGCCTTATTTCAAGAATGATGCGTACAGACTTTGGTTCTGTAACGGTCCCTATCATCATCATTTCGCTCGGGATCTACTTTATCATGAGCAAAAGGAAACCGCCGATGGTTCCCCCAACTTACCCTAATCCGCCACAAGGCTCTTACGACTGGGATAAGCGAGTCAGTGTACCTGTAGAGGGCGCAACTGAGAGCAACATTACGGATCAGGAATCAAGACCATTTAATGAACAATACGGTTCAAGCCAACAAGCCTCGCCTAATCAGCAGGCTTTTGGCGACAAAGAGAAAGGTTCCTTTCACCAGTCATTTGAGGACAACCTCAATCTGAACAGCATCTTTGCGGGCCAAAAGAAAGTCATTTATTCCAAAAACTTTAGAGGGGGCAATTTGACCAATGTATTTGGAAGCGTAGAGCTAGATTTAACAAAAGCAGATATTCAGCAGCCAATTGTGATCGATACGTTCCAATTGTTTGGCAGCGCACGTATAATTATCCCCCCACATTGGACAGTATTTAGTAACGTCGCCTCGGTCTTAGGCTCTGTCGATGACCGTCGGTTCCAAACGATTTATAACCCCGATACAGATAAAAAAATCTATATAACAGGCACCTGTATTTTAGGTAATTTAACCATAAAAAATGCTTAATAGATGAAAAGCAAGCTGTTCCTCAGTGTTAAAAGTCGACTAATTGGCATTATCTGTGTATCCGTATTTATCGGATATCTTGCATTACAATACCTATTGATGCTTCGTTCTGGATTTGATCAGCAACTTGCATTCAAGGATTCATTTATAAACAGTATGGTGATGATGTTTTGCTGCTATGGCATGTCATCAGCACTCAATTTCTACACCCCACAACCCCGGGAGATTTGGAAAGTACTCATCATCGGTTTAATCATGGGCGCAATAAGCATCGCATTAAGCCGATTCTTGATGAGTTACTTTATCCAATCGACCTTTACCCCATTGCTGGACTTAACATTACCTTATCGGGGCATCGTTAACTTCCTCATTTTGACTTCTGTTGCCATTATCAACATTGTCTGGAATATTCAGGAAGACAATATTAACAATATCAAACGGAAGCAGGAATCCGAAAATTTACTTCGGGAAGCCGAACTGTATAATCTAAGACAACAGTTACAGCCTCATTTCCTCTTCAATAGCCTCAATTCAATTATAGCACTTATTGGCGCCAATCCGGATGAAGCCCGAAACATGACGTTCCAGCTATCGGACTTTTTAAGAGGAACACTAAGAAAAGAAAATAATCAAATTATCACACTTGAAGAAGAACTCGATCACCTTCAACTTTATCTCGATATTGAAAAAGTACGCTTCGGTCATCGACTCAATACATCCATCTCTTCTTCAGAAGAAATTTTTAACAATAGATTGCCTGCCATGATTATTCAGCCACTGGTGGAGAATGCGATTAAACACGGGTTATATAATGTAACGGATCAAGTAGAAATTAAAATAAAATGCCATTCGAATGATGGCCAACTGCTGATCCAGATTACCAACCCATTCGATACCGAAGAACAGTCAAAACCAAAAAAAGGCACTGGATTTGGACTATCGAGTATTCAACGCAGATTATATCTCCTTTATGGAAGAAATGATCTACTGGAAACTCAAATTCAGGACAACATATTTATTAGCACCCTAAAAATACCTCAATATGATTAAAGTCGTAATTATCGATGATGAACCCCTTGCACGCTCCATTATTGCGGGTTACCTAAAAAATGAAGCCGATATATCCATTGTGGCGGAATGTGGTGATGGCTTTGAAGCTGTTAAGGCTATCCATACGCACGAACCGGATTTAATTTTTCTGGACGTACAAATGCCCAAATTGACCGGATTTGAAATGCTTGAACTCGTTGACGACCCTCCGGCGGTCATCTTTACGACCGCTTTTGACGAATACGCCTTGAAAGCTTTCGAAAAGAACGCCTTGGATTACCTATTAAAACCAGTATCACCAACACGTTTCAAAAAAGCTTTAGAAAAATTCAGAGCAAGCTACTCCGCACCTGAGAAAAAAGTTCAACCCAACTACGAAGTGCTTACAGCGCAGGACGAAACAAAAATCGACCGTATTGTTGTCAAAACAGGCACCCAGATCAAGATTATTCCGATTGATACCGTCAAATACCTGGAGTCTTATGACGACTATGTTAAAATTCATACCAAAGATGGCATGTACCTGAAAAATAAAACAATGGCATTTTTTGAAAAATCTTTGGATCCGAATCAATTTGTCCGTATACACCGATCTTTTATCATTAAAGTGGATCAGTTGGCCAAATTGGAACCTTATGAAAAGGATTCGTATATTGCTGCACTGACATCAGGCGAAAAGCTCAATATCAGTAAATCAGGCTATGCCCGATTAAAACAATTGATTGGAATTTAAACATTCCGTAGATTTGTGCCCATCAATCGTTATGAAACATTTTATTACAATAGTATTGCTGGGCATCACATCTTACTCCTTTGCCCAAACGAATCCTGCAGAACAGATAAATAAAGGAGTTTACAATAAGCTGGAATTTTTTATCAATTCCCAGATGACAGACTCCGCCTATAATTTGGCCAGTGACACCTTCAAACAACAATTTAGCTTAGCCAAATTCACGCAAGTACTACAGGAACTCTATCCCTTAGGAAGGGTAAAATGCTCAACCATAAAAGAGTTTAAAAAAGGGCTTGCAACCTATCAGATGGACTTCGACAGCCAATCGTATGAGGTTCTTTTTGCAACGGACACAACCTTAAAATTCAATACATTAAAATTCACTCCTCTGGCAATCAAGCCTCAAGTTGAAAAAACTATTGTGGTACCTGCCACACAGAAATCAGTCGATAATGACGACCTTTTTGTCGATTCTGTTGCAAATGCTTATTTGAAACAACAAAATACGCAATCACTTGCAATTGGCATTCTAAAGAATGGACAAACAAAAAGCTATTTCTATGGTGAGACTGCCAAAGGCAACCAAACAGCGCCTACAAAAACGTCTACCTATGAAATTGGTTCGTTAAGTAAAGTTTTTACCGCTATACTTTTGTCAAATCTTGTCGAAGAAGGAACGATAACCTTAGATCAGCCTATTGCGCTATTTCTTCCTGATACACTCAAGAAAAATGAAGAACTTTCAAAAATAACGTTTCAAATGTTGGCCAATCATACCTCTGGCTTACCAAGACTTCCTGACAATCTCGACAAAGTCAAAGGATTTAACGAAAACGATCCTTACAAAACATACGATAAAAAAGCACTTTATAGTTTCCTCGAAAGCTTTAAAAATAACAAGAAACCAGGTGAAGAGTATGAGTACAGCAACCTTGGTTACGCCGTATTAGGAGACATTATATGCAGTATCTATAAAAAAAGCTATGATCAGCTTGTAAAAGACATCATCTGCAAGCCACTCGAAATGAGTAATACCTTTCAGGTATTGGATCCTAAAAGAAAAGATACCTTTAAAGTATACAACAAAGATGGTCAAGAAGTAATTCCCTGGTCGTTTGACGCTTTTGGTCCCGCTGGCGGATTAAAATCGACTCTTGAGGATCTGCTTAAATTTGCGAATGCGCAATTCAAGATGCCGCAGACCCCATTGGAAAACGCCATGGCAAACACCAGATTGTTTACTTTTTTTCTGCCTCCAGACACCGACTTGGGACTCGCATGGCATATGAACCTGATTGACGACCTAACGGTCTATTGGCACAATGGCGGAACTGCCGGAAGCAGCTCCTATCTAGCCTTATCGCCCGATAAAAAAAGTGGCGTTATCATCTTGTCCAATTCTGCCATCTCTGCCGATGATAAGGGTAAAGCTATTTTAGATTACATACTCCGTAAAAAATAAAGTTCAAAAAATAGAGAATAATGAGCCATATTGAAACAACAATATGGTTTTTTTTGTTGTTATAGCGATGAGTGATCATTAATTTTGACTAGAAGAAAACACAAATTGGTTTACCAAAATCAATCACAAGAAAGCTAAAGAACAGCTATTTGCATGAAGATATTTATCACTAAAAAAATACCACAAAAAGGTATAGATTTATTAAAATCTGCCGGTCACGATCTAACGATACACGATTCAGCTGATCCCCTATCCGAAAGGCAGCTTATCGAAGCGAGCCAACAGGCTGATTACGTGCTGAATGGTGGGATGCAAAAGTTTGATGCTAATTTTTTCCAAAACTGCCCAAACCTTAAAGCCCTATCCCTCATGAGTGTCGGCTATGACAATGTGGATATCGCTGCCGCAACACAGCATGGAATACCTGTAAGCAATACGCCAGGCATACTTTCGGGAGCAACAGCTGATGTCGCATTCCTTTTAATGCTATCGGTATCGCGGAAGGCATTTTTCAACCACAAGAGAATTTTGCAGGGCGAATGGAAAGGTTTTGATCCAACGGCAAACCTAGGCATCGAGCTCAACAACAAAATACTGGGTATTTATGGACTGGGACGAATTGGCTTTGAATTCGCGAGAAAAGCCAAAGCAGCGTATAACATGGATATTATCTATTACAATCGGAGCCGTAATGAGGAAGCAGAGCAAATTCTTGGCGCACGATATGTGAATTTCGACGATCTGCTCACGCGGAGCGATGTCCTTTCAATCCATGCCGCGTTGACAGCGGAGACTAAAAACCGGTTTGACAAAATGACATTTGCGCGCATGAAAAACTCCGCTATATTGATTAATACCGCCAGAGGCGGATTGGTCAATGAAATAGATCTAACAGAAGCTCTAGAGACTGGCCAACTATGGGGTGCCGGACTTGATGTGACAAATCCTGAACCGATGGATCCGAAAAATCCACTGTTAAATATGGAAAATGTCTGTGTACTGCCACACATCGGGTCTGCTACAGAAGAAACGCGGGATAATATGGCAATGATGGCCGCCAGTAACTTACTGGCAGCAATTAAAGGCGAAAAAATGCCGCAGATTATCAATAAAGAGGTATATCAATGAAACGAAGATTTTTTCAGATTTTAAACAGCTTAAATAAAGCCATCTTACCAAAATATGGTAAGATGGATCCCTTGAAATTAAAAAAGTACCAGCAGGCTATCATTGCCTACCGGTACTTTGTCCTTTTACACGCCTTGGGAACAGATCAGGACTAAGCTTTTGCAGTCCCTAGGTCGCTTGAATTCGAAACAATGCTAATCTGTGTCGGATTGGAAGATAAACTAATATCGTTCCTTTCCAGCTCCAACATAATCTTTTCCTGCATTGAGTTTCGAGCAGCGACATAATGCTCTCTTTTCGTCCACGCACGAACGGTTAAAACCATGGCACTGTCTCCCAATTCTTTGATAAAAACAGTTGGCTCTGGAGTTGTCAACACATTTTCATTCGAACGGAGAACTCTTAATATAATATCTTTCGCTTCTTTCACATTTTTATCATAAGAGATACTGATGGTATATTCAAACATGCGTTGCACAATTTTCGTATAGTTTTTAATAACCGAATTGGCCAAAGGGCCATTTGGGCTAAAAACACGTACACCATCATCGCCTATTAAAGTGGAATACAAGATATCAATCCTCTCTACAGTACCTGCGGTACCATTTGCACTCGAGATGGAATCCCCTACCTCAAATGGTCTAAACATCAAAATCAGCACTCCGCCGGCAAAATTACTCAGACTTCCCTGCAGCGCCATACCAACGGCCAACCCAAAGGCGGATAAAGCAGCAATAAAAGAAGTTGTCTGTATTCCAATCTGACTTGCGACGGTGAGGAGCAACATCACCCACATGACGATCTTTACAATACTGGAGATAAATGCCCGAATAGAGGGATCTACATTCTTCTTTTCGAAACGTTTATGTAATAAGCGATCTACAAAATTGATCACATATTTCCCAAGAATCAATAGGATAATTCCACCTATAATCCCCGGAATAGACTCAATGACAATATCGGTCAAACGACCAAATCTACTCCCCAAACTATTTAAATTACTTTCCATGTTGTAAAATATATTTTAAACCTCTAGGCACAAGGATTGTTCCAACATATCGTATACCGTATCAAAATATAAAAATCATTGAAAAACACCATAAAAGACCAAATAAACACCACTGTTAAAAGAATATTTAGCGTAATTTTGCTATATGAATAGAAAAAATACCATTCCGATTATTGATAGTTGTAGCATTGATCTCAATAACAAAACAACGATTCATATTGATGATCTAAAAGAATATATCATCAAGCATCAGGATATGGTATTTCCTCACAAACATAATTTTTTCCATTTTGTGCTATTCACCAGGGGCTCAGGAGAACACATTATTGATTTCAATCATTACAACATTGAACCTTATCAAATCTATTTTATGGTACCAGGTCAAGTTCATACCTGGAACTTTACAGGTGACGAAGAAGGCTATGTTGTCAATTTTTCCATTGACTATTTTCAGTCTTTTCTCTTAAGAACCGATTACCTGGAACGCTTCAGCTTCTTACAGGGTAAAATTGAGCAGCTTATTTTTGTTATTGCGGAACAATTTCGCAAGCAGGCTATTCACATTCTTGAACAAATTGCTTCCGCAAAAGCGGCAGGTCAATCGGAAGACTATATCCGTACACTTCTGCTCCAATTTATATTGTATATCTCAATTTCTACAGAAAAAGATCATCAAGAGCACAGTACGCCATATAATCACAAAATATTCAATAGTTTTCAGCAATTGGTTGAACAGCAATTCAGATCTACCAAATTGCCCAGTGTGTACGCAGATCAGTTATTTATTACACCCAATCATCTGAATGCGATCTGCAAATCCTACATCGGACAATCAGCAGGTGAAATTATACGAAACCGGATTGTACTCGAAGCGAAGCGACTATTGGTCAATCGAAACTTAAATATCAATGAGATTGCAGATGAGCTGCAATTCAATGACAACTCATACTTTACTAAATTTTTCAAAAAATCCGCTGGGCTCACACCAGAAGAGTTCAGAAAACAACTATAACTATGGAAGAGGTTAAATACGAATTATCTGAATTTAAAGCTGCATGGCAAGCGAAATGTCCAAGATGCCGGATCGGCCATGTGTACCAAGGTCCTGCCTATGGTCTTAAAGTACAAAAAATGAATAGCCATTGCGAATACTGTGGACTTCGTTACGAGCGTGAGCCAGGTTATTTTTATGGTGCCATGTATGTTACCTATGCGTTCTCCATTGCAGAAATGGTTACGGCTTGTATGGCAACCTATATCCTGACAGGCAATGATTCTTCTTTTATACTCTATGCAACCGTTGCTATCATGAGCGTTGTTTTAATGTCGCCATTCAACTACCGTTATTCCCGTATCATACTGATGTATTGGTTGACCCCGGGCTTGAGATATGATCCAAATGTCAAAAAAAAGGAAGTTGATGTGAAGGCTTCAGCATAACCTTCATTATCCTTATCTTTATCCTGATGAAGGATATGATTTATTTGGACAACAACGCAACAACGCGAATTTTGGATGAGGTATGGAATACCATGACGCCCTACTTCATCCAAAACTATGCGAATGCATCGAGTGTCTATCACCAAATGGGGCGTGAAGCCAATGCCGCCGTCCAACTGGCTAGAGCGCAAATAGCTGAAGCACTGAATTGTTCACCAAAAGAACTATTTTTCAATTCAGGTGCAACAGAAAGTATTAATACCGTAATCTGTGGCATATTTGACAAATATCAATCCAAGGGAAATCATATTATCACCGTTTCAACAGAACACAAAGCTGTATTAAGCTGCTGTGAACAACTGACGAAAAAAGGAGCGCAGATCAGCTATCTCCCCGTCGATGCACAAGGCATGATTCGTATAGACGATTTAAAAAATGCGATGAGCTCCCAGACCATACTCGTTTGCATCATGGCTGCCAATAACGAGACAGGAGTATGCACATCGCTAACTCAAATCGCCACTATTTGTAAGGAGAAAGACATCTTATTTTTCTGTGACGCTACGCAGGCTATTGGAAAAATCAACATTGATCTACAAAAAGTCCCGATTGACCTTTTATGCCTGAGCGCGCATAAACTTCATGGCCCGAAGGGAGTCGGTGCCTTATACATCCGTCGCAAATCGAAGCCGATACAGATTACTCCGCTGATTGTAGGCGGTGGTCAGGAAAGCGGATTTAGAGGCGGTACGTACAACGTTCCAGCTATCGTCGGCTTTGGAAAAGCCCTGTCTCTGCTTAAACCAACATCTTATCATACGGTCGAACGAAACCGCGATCTATTGGAAGAACTTTTAAGTGATATTCCTGAAATCATCATTCATGGAAAAAATGTGCCCCGCCTACCCAACACCAGTTACATCAGTTTTAAACACATCCTAGCCAGCGAAATAATGACTGCCTGTCCTGCTTTGGCCCTTTCCTCGGGCTCAGCCTGTGTAACCGGATCCAGAGAACCGTCCCATGTTTTAATGGCTATGAATGTTTCCAAAGAAGATGCATTATCGGCCATTCGCTTTAGCTTAAGCATATTTACGACTCAAGAGGATATTATACAATGCGCTCAATTGGTCACAGATGCGGTTCGCAAAATCCGCGATCAATCCCCCATCTGGCAACTTTTCAAAGCTGGCCTGATCGATTAATTTATGACATTCTAAAAACTTTATAACAGGCGAAATATAACAAGATTGTATGTATCTTTGTGCTATACAAAGGATATTACTATGATTACAGTTACTGACAAAGCAAAAACTCGTATCGAGGAAATCATGAAGGATGAGCAATATGACAGCAATTACTTTGTGCGTGTTGCTGTGGAAAGTGGCGGTTGTTCGGGCTTGAGTTATAAGCTGAACTTCGATAACGAAGAAAAAAAAGGTGATCAATTTTTCGAAGATAAAGGCGTGAAAGTCTGTTTGGATATAAAATCGTTTTTATACCTAGCAGGTACAGAACTGGATTATTCCGATGGTTTGAACGGAAAAGGTTTTGAATTCCATAACCCTAATGCGAGCCGGACCTGTGCATGCGGCGAAAGTTTCTCCGTTTAATCAATCACGTCGATCCACCATAAATAAAAGAGCCCTGAAATATTCAGGGCTCTTTTAGTAAGTAACCAAACACTTTTAGTTGCACCAACAAATTATTAGTTTTATAATTAAATATTGACCTACCTTCATTTTGTTAGAATTTTTTTATTTTTTCAACTTTTTAATGGATAAATATTAAAAATCACAACCAAACAGATTAACCAGTGATATTTTCATACTTTTGTAGGAAATAACTGAATAAAAAATAAAACCATGCGTATCAATCCGCACATGGTATTTCATTTAACTCATATGGAGGGAAGAAAACTTTTAAATACCGAAGTTGCTATCAGCTTCGTTAAAGATACATTTGTCCAACAACTAAAGAAAGAATTAAATTTAATTCCGATCTCATCGCCTTTGGTGGTTTTAGACGGCACAGGATTAAATGATGACTTAAATGGAATTGAGCGCCCGGTATCATTTCCGATTAAATCATTGAATGAAAAAAGGGCTGTCGTCGTACATTCATTGGCAAAATGGAAAAGAGTCCGTTTAAAAGAACTTGAAATGTTACCCGGGGAAGGCATCGTGACAGACATGAAAGCACTGCGTCCTGATGAAGATTACACCCCTATTCATTCGATATATGTAGACCAATGGGATTGGGAAAAAGTAATCGATAAAGATCAACGTACTTTGGCCTTACTGAAAGATACCGTATTAAAAATTTACGATGCATTACGCTATACAGAACAACAGGTTGAAAGCAAGTATCCACAGATAAAAGCTATTCTTCCAGAAACCATTACATTTATTGCAGCAGAAGAACTTCTGCAAAAATATCCTAATCTAACTGCAAAAGAACGTGAAAATACCATCACAAAAGAATATGGTGCAGTATTTTTATATGGTATCGGCGGGGCACTCAGCAATGGTGTTGCACACGATGGTCGCGCAGCAGACTACGACGATTGGAGTACTGCAAATGAGGCTGGACACAAAGGATTGAATGGAGATATTCTCGTATGGAACCCCATCTTAAATTCAGCCTTTGAGCTTTCTTCCATGGGGATTCGCGTCGATAAAACCGCTTTGGCACATCAAATGGAAATCAGAAATTGCACTGAAAAATCCAAACTGACTTTCCATAGCATGCTTCTCAATGATCAATTACCGGAATCTATGGGCGGTGGAATCGGACAATCCCGTGTCTGTATGTTTATGCTCAAAAAACAACATATTGGAGAAGTTCAAGTCAGTATCTGGGAAGAGGACAAAAAAGAAACATTAAGACAAGAAGGTATTGATATCCTATAAAACAATACTTATGGAAAATTAATAACTCGGCAACTATACCGCGTGTTTCAGTATACCGATAAAAATCAAGGCAAGGTAATCATCTTTTATAGACTGATTACCTTGTTTTTTTAATTACAAAATGCCTAAAAAATTTTCATTCGAGTTTGTTCCTTTCAAAATAGCGGTATTTTGTATTTTTGCTGAATGCAGCTAGAAGCTATTTTAAATAAATTAGGTATCTCATCCTTAAATGAGATGCAAGAAAAAGTAGTGGAATCGTACCAAAAAGATCATGATTTCATCTTACTTTCACCCACAGGATCTGGCAAAACCTTGGCCTTTTCATTGCTCATTTTAGAGCAACTGAAGGAAATCGTTCGGGAGGTTCAAGTACTGATCTTAGTGCCGACCCGCGAACTGGCCTTACAGATAGAGCAAGTGCTTCGCAAGGTAGCCACTGGCCACAAAGTCACCTGTGCCTATGGCGGTCATAGTACCCGTATTGAAAAAAATGAATTCAAGGATGCTCCCGGAATTATTATAGGAACTCCAGGACGCATAAAACAACATATCGAAGAAGGAAATTTTGATCCTTCCGGTATTCATACCCTCGTGCTAGACGAATTTGATAAATCGTTGGAACTGGGATTTCAGCAACAAATGGATTTTATTATTCGACATATACCGGCCATCAGATCGCGGATATTGACTTCTGCAACGATGATGGATGCAATTCCGCCTTTTACACAGATAGAGGAGCCTATTCTTGTCGATTTTTTGAATAATTCACAAAATATACCCCGCATTACAATTAAAAAAGTAGTTGCCCCTGTTCAAAAGAAATTGGAGGCACTACTAAAACTTATCTGCAAGATTGGGACGAAAAAAATGATTATCTTCTGTAACCATCGCGATGCCGTCGATCACATCAGCGAACTACTGGATAATCGCAATATTATTCACGACACCTTTCATGGCGGACTTGAACAGCAAGATCGTGAACTGGCGCTTCTCAAATTCCGTAATCATTCCAACAATGTTTTGATCACGACCGATTTGGCTGCAAGAGGGCTGGATATCCCCGAAGTTGATGCCATTATTCATTATCAGCTACCGCATAAAGAAGATGGCTTTATTCATCGCAATGGACGTACTGCGCGTATGCAGGCAAAGGGTGATGTCTATGTCATCTTAAAGCCGGAAGAAGCGTATCCCTATATAGCGGAGGAAATACCTGAAGAGGAATTTCCCGAATACTATGATCTTCCTGAAAATTCACCTTTCGCCACACTTTATGTTAGTGCTGGAAGAAAAGACAAAGTCAATAAAATTGACATTGTAGGTTTTCTCCTGCATTTGGAAGGTGTTGAAAAAGACGACATTGGTATAATAGAAGTGAAAGATAAGGTCGCTTATGTCGCCGTTAAAAGAAAGCTTGCTCCTTTTATTATCAACAAGGCAAATGGGCAAAAAATCAAAGGACGTAAAGTAAAAATTGGACGTACTTAAAGGTCCAAAACATTGGTTAATTGGAATTCAAGTGTAAAACGGTGGCTTCAATTCTTGTATTTTCTTCTTTGGAAATCAATCGCCAGGTAAGCCTTCACAATACCGTGTAAGGCTTACCTGGCGATTCTGATTTAAAATTTTTCAGGGTATGTCATCGTTCCTGTTCAGGCCAAGCGCCCCCAGGTTAATCCAATTCTTTTAAATACCGGAGATACAATTGCACAGCTTCGCGCTTCTTGGCTGTCAAATGGAAATTAAGATGCTCTGTCAGATATTTGGTATAATCAAAGTCCTCAAATTCTGGGAGACCGGCTATCACATCGGTTGCATGTTCAACGCCATACGCTAAAGCTTCATTGAATTCCTCTACAAAAGAGTCGGGAAGTTTTTTGTTACTTACCCATAAGGCAAAAGCGAAAGGTAATCCGGTGAAGTTAAACCATTCTTCCCCCAAATCATAAACATAGGGTACTGCATTCTTCTTACCGAAAGTACGATCCCCAATTAAAACATAGGCATCTGGCTCTATAGATTCATCAGTGACCAATTCTACATCCTTTTTCCAATAATTTTTTATCAATACACGTGCTAAACCATTTGAAGTGCGCGATTGCTTATCTAAACGTAAAGTTTTTACCTCTTCAATGGGTTTATTGGCAAAAATAAAGACAGAATCGACAGCACCTTCCGTGCCGATACAAAAATCGGTATTAATATAGTACTCGGGTAGACTTAATAAGGCAGCTGTCGGTATAATCCCGATATCAGCTTGATCGTCGATTACTTTCTGTGCACAGGCACTTGGATAATCGACGCTCAAGTCGATTTGCTCCATCACTTTCGATTTACGTATTCCATTCAAAAATGGATAAGTATTGGTATACGATACGGCAGAAACTCTAATTTTATTCATTTATCAATGCTTCTAAGTGTGCGGTATTGTAATGGTCTACAATCTCAAATTGACCATTATCATAAAGCAATTTATATAAAGCAGTATTTGTATGCGGGAAATCATCCATATAACGGGCATCGACACCAGTCATTAGACAAAGCATAATCCGTAAAGCACGACCGTGCATACAGACTAATATGTTTTTTTCATCTGTCTGAGCGAGCATATGATCCAAGGCGACTTGTTGACGCGCCATTAATTCATGAGGAGACTCTCCGTTTTCGATACTGACATCCAATTCTCCATTGCGCCATGCTGCGACCAATTTTTCAAAACCAGCTAGCAACTCCGGTGTTTGTTCTTTTCCTTCATAAACTCCCCAGCTTATTTCATCCAAACCAACAAGCTGTTCCCAAGGTAAATCCAAATCAATGAACCCCTGTACAGTTTGATGAGTACGCAATAAAGTGGAGGTATATATCTTATCAAAAGGCACCGTATTGTAGCGATCAAAGAAAGCCTGAGCTTGAGCTATGCCCATTTTATTGAGTGGGGAATTAACACCCCGCCCCTGCACAATACCTCTTAAATTTAGATCAGTCTGTCCGTGTCGTATAAAATAAAATGTCTTTTTCAACGTGCGATATGAGTTATGAATTGACAACAGGTAATGCGTAATAGCTTTTCTTTTGATCAACTTGATCAAAAACAACATCATTATAATCGGTTACCACATTGTAGAGGGTATCTCTTTCAATCGGATGGCGTCCAACATTTTTTATTAGCTCAACAACCTCTTGTGTGGTCATCCCTGGTTTTTGCTCTTCTGCTCCTGCCATGCTGTATATTTTTGTCGTATCATCCAGTGTTCCGTCTATATCATCGACCCCAAAAGCCAAGGACAACTGGGCCGTATCTCTCGATATCATTGCCCAATAAGCTTTAATATGATCAAAATTATCCATGTAAATTCGAGCGATCGCGTAATTCCTGAGGTCTTCAATAACGGATACCTCCGGAATATGAGACATTTGATTCTCCTTGTTTCTAAATTTTAGTGGAATAAAGGTCTGAAAACCGCCAGTCTTATCCTGTAGCTGTCTTAAGCGCTCCATGTGATCGACACGATGCCAAAACTGCTCTATATGGCCGTACAGCATGGTTGCATTGGTATGCATGCCCAGCTTATGCGCCTGCTCATGAATATCCAGCCATTGTTCGGCTGTGCATTTATCATGTGCAATCTGCTCTCTGACTTCTGGATGAAAGATTTCCGCACCACCGCCCGGCATAGAATCTAATCCGCAGGATTGCAGATACTTCAATCCGTCGTAATGGCTCAATTTTGCTTTCTTGAAAATATAGTAATACTCTACAGGTGTAAGTCCTTTGATATGCAACTCGGGACGATGTGCTTTACATTTGCGAAAAAAATCGGCATAAAATTCGAGGTTCTGCTTAGGAACAACCCCTCCGGTGATATGAACTTCAGTAACAGCCTCCTTGTCGTACTTTTTCACAATATCCATCATGCCGTCGACTTCCATCTCCCAACCTTCAGCCCGTTCTTTTATTAAGCGGGAATACGAACAGAACTTACAGTCATAGACACAGACGTTAGTCGGCTCGATGTGAAAATTACGATTGAAAAAAGTATGATCACCATGGCGTTTCTCGCGAATATAGTTAGCAAGCACACCAAGGTAGCCTAACTCACCTTTCTCATACAAAAGTACGCCGTCCTCAAAAGTGATACGCTCCTCTCGCAAAACTTTCTCCGCTATATCTCTCAATTCGACAGCTAAATTCTTATCGTTAATCAAGAAATTCAATTTATCTATTGCGTTCATTAAATGTATCTCCTATCTTAAATCAAATGTACCGAAAAGGCAACAAAAGTTATAATAAAAAATGTGACAACAACTAATTTGACATAGCTCTTAGAAAAGGAGCCTAATCTGTAAATTGTTGCATTTCGATTAATTTACGGTATAATCCTTCTTGCTGTATCAGCTCACTATGGCTACCTGCTTCTACGATCTTTCCTGCTTCAATAACCACAATTTTATCCGCATTCTGAATGGTACTTAAACGATGGGCAATAACAACCGTTGTTCTATTGTCCATTAATTTATATAAGGAGTCCTGCACCAATTTTTCAGATTCGGTATCTAAAGCAGAAGTCGCCTCATCAAGAAGCATGATCGGTGGATTCTTCAAGACAGCTCGTGCAATACAGATCCGCTGACGTTGGCCACCAGATAATTTACCGCCCCTATCACCTATGTTGGTCTGATACCCCTGTTCCGTTTTCACAATAAATTCATGCGCATTCGCAATCCGTGCAGCGGCTTCTACTTCCTCTTGACTGGCCGAAAGATTAGCAAATGCAATATTATTGAAGATCGTATCATTAAACAAAATGGACTCTTGATTAACGACACCGATCATGTCCCGTAAAGAATCCTGGTCTAAATCCCGTAAATCAATACCGTCAAACAAAATTTGCCCCCCAGTGACGTCCATAAAACGCGGAATTAAATCAACTAAAGTTGATTTTCCCCCACCTGAAGGTCCCACCAACGCAATAATCTTCCCTTTTTCTATAGTCAAATCGATGTTCTGTAGAATCTCTTTATCTTTGGTATACGAAAAATTCACCTGATTAAAGACAATATTCTTCTCAAAGCTTTTCACAAGCTTCGCGTCGGCGCGATCTTTCACTTCCGTCCGTTCATCGATAAGTTCCAATACACGCTCACCCGCAGCAAGACCATTATGAATACCGCTGAAAGAATCTGTTAACGCCTTTGCCGGACGCATCACCTGTGAAAAAATAGCGATATAGGCAATAAATGCGGGCGCCGTTAAACTCTTGTCACCTGAAAGCACCAAATGGCCGCCATACAAAAGAATAATAGCCACCATAATTACCCCCAGCAATTCGGACACAGGTGAACTTAACTGTTGTCTTTTAGCCATAGCACGACCGATATTGGCGTAACGTTCGTTCTCATTATGAAACCTGTTCTTAATAAATGAAACGGCATTGAAAGCTTTGATAATTTTTATTCCAGACAATGCTTCGTCCAAATAGGAAATCATATTTCCATACGATTCCTGTGCCGCATGCGCTTGGCTTTTAAGATTCTTAACGATTCTAGAAATAAAAAATGCAGAGACGGGAATGACCAAGAGTGAAAAGAATGTCAATTGCGCAGAGATATTAAAAAGCATCACGATATAAGCGATCAATTGCAAGGGCTCTTTAAAAACCACCTGTAAAGTACCCGTCACAGAATACTGCACGACCTGTACATCAGACGCAACTTTAGAAACAATATCTCCTTTTCGTTGTCCTGTAAAATAACCGACATGTAAATCCATTACACTGTCAAATACCGCTCTACGCAATTTGAGCAAAGTATGAATACGGAAATTCTCCATAATGCGTTGACAGAAGTAGCGAAACAGATTACTGATAAATACGGAGATCACAATTGCAATACAGACCCTTTGCAATGCGCCATAGGCACCAAACTGCTCATTTGCCATCGATGCATAGTAATTGAACCAAGCTAAAATATCTGTGTACGCTTCAGGTTTCACGACTTCAATAGCTGCTTCACAAGCCTCTTTTCCGGTTTTAAAAAGTGTATGGAGTAAAGGAGCAAGTAATGCCAAATTCAACGTGCTAAAAACAACCGTGATCAGCGTGCAAATTACATAGGGGATTGCAAATTTCTCAATGGGTTTAGCAAACGATAAGAGCCTAAAATATGTTTTCATTTATGTTGAACTAAGACAAATTACTTTTACATCAAAAGTAATTCGTCGGTCTCTCCTCTAACTTCCAGATTTTTGACGAGGAAATTGAACAAAAATAACAAATTAATCAAGAAAAGCACATATCCTGGCAGGGGACTATAAAATTGTTGCATCGCAAGAATAAAGCATTCAGCTTGTTCAGCTTGAAAAATCGATAAAAAAATCTCCTTTTAATAGATAATTCCCTAATTTAGCCTTATTCAAATACCAAATTTATTAAAATAAAATGCAAATAGACGTTGCCAAAAGATTGCAGCACACTGAAGAATATTATTTCTCCAAAAAATTAAGAGAAATAGATGAGTTGAACAAACAGGGAGCGCGTGTAATCAACCTAGGAATTGGAAGTCCAGACTTACCCCCGCATCCGGAGGTGATCGAGACATTAAATACGAATGCCCAACTTCCAAATGTGCATGGCTATCAAAACTATAAAGGCGCACCTGCCCTACGACAAGCCGTTGCAGATTGGTATCAACGTTATTATAACGCGACTTTTAATCCCAATACCGAAATATTACCCTTAATTGGGTCAAAAGAAGGCATTGTGCATATCTGTATGACCTACCTGCAGGAAGGGGATCAGGCACTTATACCTAATCCTGGCTACCCTGCTTATGCGGCCGCAGTGCGGCTGAGTGGTGCTGAAGCGATTACCTATAATCTTACACAAGAGCAAAATTGGCTTATTGATTTAAATGAGCTCAAAAAACAAGACTTGTCAAAGGTTAAACTAATGTGGATAAACTATCCCCATATGCCAACAGGTGCCTCCGCACCCGATGCATTTTACCAAGAGCTGATTCAATTTGCCAAAGAGCATAATATCCTGATTTGCCACGATAACCCATATAGCTTTATTTTGACAGATACGCCAAAAAGCATTATGAGTATACCAGGCGCCAAAGATGTGGCTATTGAATTGAATTCGCTGAGCAAATCTTCCAATATGGCGGGATGGCGAATTGGTGTGCTCGTGGGTGCCGAAGAACGTATAAACCAAGTGCTTCGTTTCAAAAGCAACATGGACTCAGGCATGTTTTTACCTGTTCAGCTGGCCGCGGCGAAAGCCTTACAACTTGATGCCTCCTGGTATGCTGATCTAAACAAAATTTATGCGGAACGGCGCCAACAGGTTTATGAGATCATGGATTTGCTGGACTGTGCTTATCAAAAAGACCAAGTAGGTCTATTTGTATGGGCGCGTATTCCGGAGAAATACGAGGATGGCTATGCCCTGAGTGATGCTGTTTTGGAGAGATCACGGGTATTTATTACACCGGGTGGAATTTTTGGAGATAAAGGCGATCAATATATACGCATCAGTCTCTGTGCTACGGTAGAGGTACTCAAAGAATCAATCCAACGTATTAAAGATAATTTCTAACACATTCGATTTCGGCGCAGCTTAACTGCTTTGAAATTATCGATAGAATAATTAATCAACAAACAACCAGGGTATGAAGCGTTCGATGTATAACATTTGAACAAAAATACGCTTAATATAATTGTTTATATATGAACATTGCCATTGTAGGCGTAGGCTTGATCGGCGGCTCAGTTGCCATTCGCCTAAAAGAAACAAAATTCTGCGACAAAATAATCGGTGTAGATAAGAGTCAAAAGAACTTAGATAAAGCGATGCATATCGGCTTCATTGACGAAACAGCAAGCTTAGAAGATGCGATTAAGACCTGTAAAGTATTGGTGCTCACAATTCCTGTTGATGCCATTTTACATGTTGTTCCTCAAATCTTGGATCTGGTCACAGACCAGGTTGTCATCGACATGGGATCAACAAAAACGAATATTCTGAATAAAATAAAGGATCATCCCAATAGGGGCCGTTATGTTGCAGCCCATCCCATGGCCGGAACAGAGTATTCGGGACCCGAAGCTGCAATAGCAGGCTTATTCAAAGGAAAAATGATGGTGTATGTTGAAGCATTTAAAACGGATGAGGATGCTTTCGAGATTGCCGATGCCATCACCGACCAATTGGAGATGCGCAGCTGTTTTATGAATGCAGATGAACATGATGTGCATACGGCTTATGTATCCCACATTTCTCACCTGACCTCTTTCGCCCTCGCCTTAACAGTATTGGAAAAAGAGAAATCTCAAGGGCGTATCTTTGAGCTGGCAGGCTCGGGATTTGAATCTACAGTACGTCTAGCCAAAAGTTCGCCCGATATGTGGACACCTATTTTCAAGCAAAATCGCGAAAATGTACTCGAAGTACTCGAAGAACATATCAAGCAGCTTCAATCCCTGCACGATTCTATTGCCACGGAGGATTATGACAAATTGCACAAACTGATTACCCGTTCCAATAAGATAAAAAGGATCATTAAATAAAGGCTGCTCTAGTTAGAGCAGTAGGTATAAAAGAAGCTGTCTCAAATTTA